>CABQZS010000114.1 GCA_902468695.1 uncultured Collinsella sp. | reverse complement strand
GCAGCACGGCGGTCATGGCCTCGCGGGCGGCCTTGAGCTTGCTGGCGCGGATCTGGGCGCCCTCGGGCTCGTAGAACGCGCGCTCGCAGGCACGGCCGCAGGGATGCGGGCAGATGGTGCCGGTAATGAACGGCAGGGCGTTGCGCTCGATGATGATGTTGAGTGCGTCCTCGAAGCGGCCCTCGTCAACGGCCGCCAGGTAGGCGGGAATATCCTGCTGGATGGGGCAGCTCGTGCGGCACGGCGTGGTAAAGCAGTCGGAAAGCGGGCTCTTGCCGGCGACCTTGCGATCGGGCAGCGGGCGCAGCGGCTTCTTGTAGAGCGAGTTGGTGAGCGAATCGGCCTGGATCGCGGTCACGGCGTCGAGAGAGACACCCGCGAACGGCTTGCCGTCCAGGTCGGTAAACTCGCCGGCCATCTGGCTAAAGCGCTCGTAGCCACCGGGCTTGAGCACGTCGGTCGCCAGGGTGACGGGCCAAATGCCGGCGTCATACAGGGCGCGGATGTTGTAGACCGTGGCGCCACCGGAGTAGCTGATGCGCAGTTTGCCATCGAACTGCTCGGTAATGCGGCGAGCAGCCTCGATGGTCAGCGAGAACAGCGAACGGCCGGACATGTACATCTCGGTGGAGGGCAGCTCGTTTCTCGTCACGTCGACGGGGAACGTGTTGGTCAGCTTGACGCCAAACTCCAGGCCGCGCTCGGCGCACAGGGCAATCAGGCGCTCGAACATGGGCACGGCATCGGCCCACTGCAGGTCCTCGCGGAAGTGCGTGTCATCGAAGACGATGTAGTCAAAGCCCAGCTCGTTCAGACGCTGGCGGGCAAACTCATAGCCCAGCAGCGTGGGGTTGCACTTGATGTAGGTGTTGAGGCCCTTCTCGGTGATCAGATAGGTCGCGATGCGCTCGATCTCCGCCGGCGGGCAGCCGTGCAGGGTAGACTCGGTGATGGAGTTGGACACGCGTGCCGGGATGGACTCGACAAACGCGGCGTCGACATGCTCAAACTTGTCCAGGTTGGCGAGCGCCCAGGCACGGCACTCGTTCCAGACGTCAGAGCCGCTGGCGTCCTTCATGCCCTCAATGTACGCATCGACCTTGGGGCTCTTAATGCCCTCCAGGTCATAGCCCACGGACATGTTAAAGACAAAGCCGTCCGGGCTGCCCAGGCCGTACTCGCGAGCGATCAGGTGGCAGGCAAACCATGCCTTCACGTACTCGGCAAAAGCCTGCGGAACCTCGAGCTCGGTCGACCACTCGCAGTTGTAGCACTCGTCCTGCGCCACGATGCAGGGCTTGTTCACACACTTGGAGAGCTCCTCGCCGTCCATAACCTGAACGGTCTTGAGCTCAAAGAAGCGGGAACCGGCCACATAGGACGCCACGATGTTCTGGGCAAGCTGTGTATTGGGGCCGGCGGCCGGGCCAAACGGAGTCTCGATGCGCTCGTCAAAAATGGGAAGCGCGCCCTCCTGGTTGGCCGTGACCATCTTGCGCACGCCAAAGATGGCGCCCTGAGTCTTGTGCTCCTCGATGATCCAGTTCATCAGCTGCGAAAACGGGATCGGCCTCATGATGTCGCTCATAATGAGCTCCTCTCTGTAACGCCCGGCGAGACCGCGCGGCGGGCGCAAATACGGTGTAGCGCTAGCACAGCGCCGGCGACCCCGCGGAGGTCGCCTATACGCGCGTCAGATGCGGCGAAACATCCGACGCGCGTGAATCTACTTGTGAATTAGTAGGTGCGATCGTTGAGCGTGCTCCAGAGCTTCTTGGACTCAGCCATGGTCCACGCGTTGATCTTGTCCTCATCGATACCGACGAACTCGCGATCCTTGTACAGGACGCGGCCGTTGATGATGGTGGTGCGGCAGTTTTTTCCCATCATGCCAAAGAGCATATGGCCGTCGATGTTCTCCTCGCTCAGCGGCGTAAAGGGCTTGTAGTCCATAACGATGACGTCGGCGGCAGCGCCGGCCTCGAGCACGCCGAGCTTGCGATCGAAGTACTTGCTGGCCATCTTGGCGTTGTTCTCGAACAGCATCGTCATGGCCTCGCACCAGCCCACGTTGGGCATAGCGGCGTTGTGGCGCTGAATGATCAGGAAAACCTTGAGGCTCTCGAGCATATCGTGGGTGTAGGCGTCGGTGCCCATGCACACGGGGATGCCGCGGCGGAAGAACTCGAGCACGGGGGCGCAGCCCACGGCGTTTCCCATATTGGATTCGGGGTTGTTGACCAGCCAGGTGCCGGACTCCTTGACGATATCCATCTCGGCGGGCGTCACATGGATGCAGTGGCCGAGCATGGTGTCGGGACCCAGCAGGTTGTGTTGCAGCAGGCGCTCGACGGGGCTGATGCCGCCGCGGTTGAGGCGGGAATCCCACACATCGTTCATGCCCTCGCACACGTGGATGTGGAAGCCGGTCAGGCCATTGTTGGCCTCGGCCATCTTATCCATGGTCTCATCCGACAGCGTAAAGGTGGCGTGACCGCCAAACATTGCGGCGATCATGTGGTTGTCGTTATCGCGACGCTCCTTGGCGGCCCACTGGGCAAACTCGGCGTTCTCGGCAATAGCCTGATCGCACTTTTCCTGGCCACGGCGGTCGGAAACCTCGTAGCACAGGCACGAACGCATGCCCAGCTCCTGAGCGGCGTCCTTAATGGTAAAGAGGCTGCCCGGAATCTCGCAGAAGCTCGCGTGGTGATCGAAGATCGTGGTGACGCCGTCGCGGATGGAATCCAGAATCGTGGCATAGGCGCTGGCCTTGGTGCCGTCGAGCGTCAGGTTGTCGTCAATCTTCCACCACTGCTGCTCAAGATTCTCCAGGAAGTTGGTGGGGTTGCAGCCCTTAATGGCAAGGCCGCGGGCCAGACCCGAGTAGATGTGGGTGTGGCAGTTGATAAGTCCGGGCATGATGAGGTTGCCCTGGGCGTCGACGTACTCGGCATCCGGGTACTTGGCCTTGAGCTCGCGCTCGGGGCCCACTTCGACGATCGTATCTCCGTCAATGGCGACCGCACCGTTGGGAATAAACGGAGTCTGAGCGTTGCGGGTAAAGACGGAACCGTTAGCGACCAGAAGCATAAATGCTCCCTTCAACATCAGGGGCGGGGTTTGACACCTCTGACATGGCGGAGTGCGAAGCGCCGGCCTACACCGGAAACGGGCCCTCTCCCGTCAACGCTTCACCAAAGGGACAAACCCTTTGAAGTGCGGCTTGGCGCCGCATGGCGTCGGCGGACGAGGCGATGCGTCCGCCGACGAATAGCACCGAATTGGTTACTTCTTGCTCTCGGGCAAGACCAGATCCACGGCAGCGTCCTTGGCAGCATCGATGTGCTGAGCCACGACCGGCGTCTGCGGAAGGATCAGGTTAAGGACAATGGCCATGATGGCGGTGGGGGTTACGGCATTGGAGCCGATGACGGTGGAAACCCAGGTGGGCATACCCTCGCCGGCAAGGCAACCGCTGGCCATCCAGATACCCAGGCCAAAGACGACGGAGGTACCGACGATGGTGGTAGTGCGCTGCGTGAGGCCCTCGCGGGTGAACATGCGCACGCCGTTCATGGTGATGGTGCCAAAGACGCCGACGGTCGCGCCGCCGATGACGGGCTGCGGGATAGCGGAAAGGACGGCAGAGAGCTGCGGGAACAGACCGGCGATGGCAAAGACGGCCGCGATGATCACAAAGACCCACTTGTTGACGACCTTGTTGGAGCAGATGATGCCCACGTTCTGGCCAAGGGCGCTGGTGGGAAGACCGCCCAGCAGGCCACCGACCATAGAGGTGAGGCCCTGGGACACGATAGCGCCGGAGAGCTCGCGCTCGGTGGGCATACGGTCGATGGAGCCCAGGCAGGCGGCGGAAACGTCACCGATAACCTGGATGGCAACCATGGGGAACACGACAGCGAGGGTAATGCAGACCTCGGGATCAAACTCGAGCGCGTAGGGCATGAGCTTGGGAAGGGCGAAGACCTGAGCGGTGGCGACGCTGGAGAAGTCGATCATGCCAAAGGGAATCGAAACGATCATGCCAACGATCATGCCAAAGAACACGGATCCCAGCTTGAGCGTGCCCTTGCCAAAGTTGGCGAGCGCAAAGACCACGGCGAAGGTGATAAGAGCGACGCACCAGGCCTGCGGGGTGCCCCACAGCGGCGTACCCATACCGCCGGCCATATACTTGACAGCCGTGGGATAGAGAGAGACGCCAATGGAGAAGATGACCGTACCGGTCACGACGGGCGGGAATAGCCACTTAATCTTGCTGTAAGCCAGACCAAAGAGGACTGCGACGGCGCCGCCGACGATCTCGCCGCCCAGCAGCGCACCAAAGCTAAAGCCCGAGGCACCCATGGCCTGGAGGGCCGGGAGGAACGCGAACGAAACGCCCATGACGATGGGCAGGCCGCCGCCGATGCGACGGAAGGGAGCGAAGGCCTGAAGGGCCGTGTCGATTGCCGAAAGAATGAGCGCGACCTGGATGATGTCGGTGCTCTGCTGGCTATTAAAGCCGTAGACGCCGGCCATGATGACAGCCGGGGTGATGATACCGGCAAACGAAGCCAGTACGTGCTGAAGGGCACACGGGATCATTTCCTTAACGGGAGGCATGCCTTCACGAGTGAACAGGGCTTCAGTGCCGTTCTTAACCGTCTCCTGGGCCATTTGACCACCAATCCTCGAAGTAGTTGTTTTCGCATCTAACGCTCTATTGTGACGCAGTGCGGGGGTGAGGTTGTGCCTTCGTTGCATATCGTATTAAAGATGATTCTCATTCTCAATAATAATTTTTTGTTATCAGACTATTCTTGAGCTGAGACAAAGCATTTCCGCAGGTCAGGAAAGTGTCTGGTCAAACTAACATCTAACTTTTCTTTTGGTCGACCGTTTACCGCCAAATTCCTACCGCTCGTCCGTATTACGCAAGATACCTGCGAATATGCGAGTCAATAGACACCGTGTTACCATGAGAAAAAATTGTTATGAACATTTCCGATTTCACCCAAAGGAGTTGCCCGTGAACGAGACCGTACGTCGCTTTTTGCCGATGGTCGATTTTCTGGAGCAGGTGCTCGGCAAAAACAGCGAAATCGTGCTGCATGATTTCTCGGATCCCGACCACGCCATCGTCGATATTCGCAACGGCATCGTGAGCGGCCGCAAGGTCGGCGGTCCCGCCACCGATCTGGCACTCAAGATCATGCACGACGCCAAGTATCGCGACCTGCCGTTTATTACGGGCTACGAGGGGCGCGGTGCCGGTGGCAAGACG
>CABQZS010000113.1 GCA_902468695.1 uncultured Collinsella sp. | reverse complement strand
TGTAGGCCATGAAGCCCTTGGTGTAGGCCTGACGCAGCTCGGTGGCGTAGTTAACCTTGCAGATGCCGTTCTTCACAGCCTCGGCGACCTGCTCATCGGGCACACCGGAGGTGCCGTGCAGAACCAGCGGCACGTCGACGGCGTCGCGAATGGCCTTGACCACGGACTGCTCGATGTGCGGATCGCTCGTGTACACGCCGTGGCTGGTGCCAACGCCAATGGCCAGCGAGGTGCAGCCGGTGCGCTCAACGAACTCCTTGGCCTCGGCCGGATCGGTGTAGGGGCTCTCGCCCTCAACCGCAGGACCGTCGTCCTCCTTGCCGCCAACCTTACCGAGCTCAGCCTCGACGGGCACACCCATGGCGCGGCCAGCGTCGGCGACGGACTTGGTCAGGGCGATGTTGTCCTCGAAGGACTCGTGCGAGCCGTCGATCATAACGGAGGTGTAGCCCGTGCGGAAAGCCTGCATGCAGCGGTCATAGCCATCGCCGTGATCGAGGTGCAGAGCGACGGGCACGGAAGCGCGCTCGGCGGCAGCCTTGACCATGCCGTAGAAGTAGTCCAGACCAGCGGTCTTGATGGTGCCCGGGGTGGTCTGCATGATGACGGGGGACTTGGTCTCCTCGGCAGCAGCCAGAACAGCCATAACAAACTCGAGGTTCTCGACGTTGAACGCGCCTACGGCGTAGTGGCCGGCCTGAGCGTCCTTGAGCATCTTTTCGGTGGTAACAAGTGCCATGAGCGTTTGCTCCTCTCCCTCGCCCGCATCTGGACATCGGACGTACGTGTCCGCAAGGCCTATTACCTTGCGTTTTGCTGCGCCCATTGTATGAAATTCAGCGGCTTTACACGCGCGAGATATTGAGCCCACGCAGGTCAATACAGTCGTTTTTGAAAAGTAAACGGAAGGAATTTGAGCCGAGTGGACATGTTCGATATTGAATTTTGGGCGTTCAGCGTCTTTCTTTTATAGAAAAGATAAGTAATCGAAAGGTGTTTTCTTACTCAAAAAGAAAATGAACGAAAATAGAGTCAACACAATTCCTGCAAATTTAGCCGAGAATGGAGAAAAATGGCCCAAGCCACCAACCGTGCCTTTGCCGACGAACGCCGTACCGCCATTTTGGAAATGCTCGATCATAATGCCTCGGTGCAGGTAGCAGAAATCGCCCAGACCTTTGGCGTGTCCTCCGTCACCGCCCGCGCCGACCTGGACGCGCTCGCCGAAGCAGGCAAGCTGCGCCGCACACATGGTGGTGCCGTATCGCTCCACAAACGCCTGACCGTTTCCACGCAGGATCGCCGCATCAATGTCAACGTCGCCGCCAAGCAGGCCATCGCGCAAAGCGCCATCGAGCTCGTCAATGACGGCGACACGCTGCTCGTCGACTCGGGCACCACGGCGCTCGAGTT
>CABQZS010000112.1 GCA_902468695.1 uncultured Collinsella sp. | reverse complement strand
GCAGCTCGCGTGGCTCGGGCAGACGCAGCGTCCCTCCTCGGTGGGACGGGTCCTTACCAGCATGTGGCCGGCCTCGGGGTGCAGCATGCCGTGAAGGAGCCTGCCCGCGCACATGACGCCCGCGCCCACGCCGGTGCCGATGGTCACGTAGACGGCGTCCTCGAGCCCCTTGCAGCAGCCGAAGACCGCTTCGCCGAGGCAGGCAACGTTCACGTCCGTGTCGTAGGCCACCGGAATCCCGAGGGTGTCGGCGAACGCGGCGCGAAGACCATAGCCTCGCCACGCGAGCTTGGGCGTTTGGAGGATGGAGCCGTAGCGCTCATCGTTGGGGTCGACGCAGGTCGGGCCGAAGGCGCCGATGCCCAACGCGTCCACATCGCGAGCGGCGAACCACTCGATCATCTGCGGGACGGTCTCGGCGGGCACAAGCGTCGGGGTCTCCATACGGTCGAGGACCTCGCCGTCGCCGGACACCACGGCACAGACCATCTTGGTCCCGCCGGCCTCGAGAGCGCCGAGCCTCATTTGCTTTTCGCTCATGTGATCCTCCTTACAAAGGGACGCCCGCAGTCATGGTCAACCGCGGACGCCCATAACGTTGGCTTGTTTCGAGGCGACCCTACCTGGGCACGCGGTCCTGCCTTGCGGCAAACGGGGCGAGCACGGCGTGCGGCTCGCTTTGGTACCAGTAGGCGACGGTGGAGATGTCGTCCTCGCGCTCGTAGAGCTTGATGTCGTCGTTGCCGAGGTCCTGGAACGTCACGCGCAGGTCCTCCTTGAACGAGATCGGGTCGGGAAGGTGCCACCTGTAGAGGCCGTGCCTGGGCAGCGCGTCGTCGTTGGTCGCGAGCATCGGGTTCGGGTTCGGCTTGCCCGCGCTGAAGCGGTCGCGCGTGGCGTCGCGCGTCGAGCGGTACGGGTAGCCGGCGAACAGCGTGTTGAAGCACTGCGCCTCGGGCAGCGCGTGGGGCGGCCTGTCGAGGAAGGCCCAGGCACCGCCGAAGTAGTCCTCGGCTCCCGTCGAGGTGACCGTGGGGAACTCCTCGTCGCCGTCGAGGAAGAACTTCATCTCGCCCTCGCCCCACCAATAGCGCTCCAGGGCGCACAGGGCCATGTAGGTGCCGACGTAGTAGCCCTTACCGCGCACGCCGTCGAGCACGGTGTAGTCGACGCCCCTGCGGGTGCTGCGCTCGCGGTTAAAACGGGCGTGGAAGTACATGGCGTCGTCCGGCACGTCGGTGAGCGCGTAGTTGAACGTGTAGAAGATGTACTTAATGAACCCGGGGTGCTCGCTCGTAAGCGTGACCTTGGCGTGCTTCCTGAAAGGCATCTCGAAGTAGCAGTTCATGCCACCCGTCGGGTTCACGCAGATGGGCATCGAGTTGACGATGGCGCGCTCACCGAAGCCGTTGCAGAAGAAGTCGCCGACAGGGCACTCGACCGAGGGGGTCTCCTCGTCGTCCCAGTAGAAGCGCAGCACGAGGTCGCGCATGACGAAGCTGCCGGCGTCGGTCTTGTCGGGGACGGTCATCCAGATGTGGCGGATGATGCCGGGGCCTTCGATGTCCGCGAGCGTGATGGTCTCGCCGGACTCAAGGGGCACGCAGCACGAGCCCTTGCGGCCGACGCCGAGGTGGCTGGCCGACATGGCGGCGCGGCCCTTCTCGCCCGTGATGTTCTCGGGGGTGATGGCGCGGCTTTCCTCACCGCCGTGCATCCACACGTCTTTAAGGAACTCTCTCATCGTCGACCTCCTCTATTCGTCGTCTTCGCACTCGGCGGAACTGGCACCGTTCACGTAGACGATCTGCTGGCGCGCCTCGTCGACGAGGGCGTCGAAGTCGAGTTTCTCGTCGGGGCGCGCGAGCGCGACCGTCATGGCGAGCGGGAGGTTGACACCCGCGATCACGTGGATCCGGTCGGAGGCGAAGCGGGAGAAGCGCTGGTTCACGCTGCCGCCGAGCGCGTCGGTGAGGACGACGACCTCGTCAGTACCCGAAAGCGCCGCCTCGACCGCCGCGTCGAGCCCCTCGCCGTTGTCGTTCACGTAGGCGCACACGGCGTTGACGGCGTCGCTCTTACCCGTAAGGAACTCGAGGGTGTCCTTGAAGCCCTGGGCGAGAAGGGAATGGCTCGCCACAACTATCTTTCTCATTGATTCACCAATCTCTTGGGTCGAAGCTAGGCGAGGATGCCGGCGGCGGAGGCGACCATCGCGAGGACGATCACCACGAGGATGAGGGCCGTCATGCTCGCGTTCTTCTTGGTAAGAAGGTAATACGCGCTTCCCGTGATGGCGGCGGGGATCATGGCAGGCAGGATCTTGTCGAGCAGCGGCTGAATCTCCATCGAGACGTCGCCGAAGCTGAAGCTAATCGGGCAGGTGACGCCGATGACCGAGGCGATGAGG
Organism: uncultured Collinsella sp.; assembly: GCA_902468695.1. GTDB lineage: Bacteria > Actinomycetota > Coriobacteriia > Coriobacteriales > Coriobacteriaceae > Collinsella. The sequence goes on along the minus strand of CABQZS010000112.1, from coordinate 24,231 downwards.
CAGCCGACCACGGTGAGGCCGAGCACGGAGGCGGCGGCAGTGAGGTTGGGAAGCTTCTCGCTGAAGTCGGTGACGAGCTTCACACCCTGCTTGTAGCCGAACTCGAGGGCGTGCATGCGGACCCAGAAGATGGCCAGGATGAGCGCGAACCAGATGCCGGCTCCCACGGGGTTGCCCTCGATGGCCATGTAGGCGGCGATGGAGCCCATGATGGTCGGGATCATGGTCATGAGCAGGGAGTCGCCGACGCCGGCGAGCGGTCCCATGGTGCCGATCTTCAGGTCTTGGACGGCGTCCGCCGCCGCGAGGCCGTCGCGCTCCTCCATGGCCACGCAGGCGCCAAGGATGATGGCGGCGAGCCAAGGCTGGGTGTTGTAGTAGCGGAAGTGGTTGTTGAGCGCTTGCTTATAGTCTTCGTCGTTCGTGTAGATCTTCCTCAGGATCGGCGAGAGGGCGTAGGCGACCGAGGCGCCCTGCTGGGTCTGGTAGTTGAAGGTGCACACGCTCATGAGCCAGCGCCAGTTTGCGTTGCGCAGGTCCTTCTTGGTGACCTTATAGCCGGAGGGCTTGCCCTCGGCGGCGGTGATGTTCTCGTTTTCCATGGTTACTCATCCTCTCCGATGAAGGCGTCTGCGGAAGCGTGGGCGGCGAGCTCGGCGTCCTTCTCGGCACGCTGGTAGAACGCGATCGCGAGGGCGACGCCGACGATGGCGGCACCGATGATGGGCACGTTCAGGAAGGCCGAGAGGAAGAAACCGGCGAGCAGGTACTGGAAGTACTTGGCGGTTGGCATGTAGCGGAGCAGCATGGCGATACCGATGGCCGGGAGCATCTTGCCGGCGAGGGTGAGGCCGGAGAGGAACCACTGGGGCATGACCTCGAGGAGCCAGTTGACGGCGGGCTGGCCGAGCGTCACGGAGACAAAGACGGGCAGGGCGGCGCACAGGCCGAAGAGCGCAGGGCAGACCCACAGGATGGCGTTCATCTGCTTGAACTTGCCCTCGTCGCAGAACTTCTGGGACTTCTCGACGACGAAGCCGTTGAGGATCTTGACGATGACGTCGAGCTGGATGCCGAGCATGCCGACCGGCAGGCCGATGGCGAGGCCCGTGTCGGAGCCCAGGGTCACGCCGTAGGCGGTGGCGATGATGGCCATCGTGCCGTAGTCGGGAATCGACGAGCCGCCGAAGCCCGCGACGCCGAGCTGCATGAGCTGGATGGTGCCGCCGATGACGAGGCCGGTCTGCCAGTCGCCCATGACGACGCCGGTGATAAGGCCCCAGAAGACGGCATAGTTGACGAAGATCATCGGGATGCCGTAGTAGTCCACGTGCTTGATGAAGGCAAGCAGGGTCAAAAGGACGACCTGCAAGATAGTGAAGTTGACCATGTTCCCTCCTTAGATGAGGTCGGCGACGGAGACGGGCTTGTCGGCGGGCACGAACTGTGCCGTCACCTTGACGCCGCGGGCGATGAGCGCCTTGTAGCTCTGGACGTTCTCGGCGGAGGCATAGGCGCGCTGGGTGAGCTGGACGCCGCCCTCCTTGACAAGAGAGCCGCCGACGATCAGCGACGGGAGCTCGATGCCCGACTCGACCAGGTGAAGGATCGTCTCGGGCTCCTTGGCGATGACAAAGACCTTCTCGCGGTCGTACTTGCCTGCCGCGAAGTTCTTGAGCGCGGTCTCCTCGGAGATGATCGAGACGGCCATGCCCGCGGGGCGCGCCATCCTCATGGTGGACTTCAGGACCTCGTCGCCAGCGACCTTGTCGTCGATGACCATGACTCGGGTCGCGCCCGACACCGGGGCCCACTGCGTCACGATGATGCCGTGAAGCAGGCGATTGTCGATTCGTGCCATAACAACACTCATGTTTGCTCCTATCAAATGAAGTTTTACGTTCGGTACTGCCTCGGCGCTATCCGGATTCGCGCCGGGCAAGGGGTTATCGGATTATTGAGGACGCGCGGTCAGCTCGCGGCGGCGCGCGCGGGGGGGTCACTCGTCGAACAGGAGGCTCGAGGAGCCGAGACGCTCCTCTCGCGCCGGGGCGGCGCTCACGCTGATGTAGTCGAAGACGTAGGCGATCTCGCTTACAGGAACCTCCACGCGATAGCGCGTCGAGATGCTCGAGAAACTCTGCCTGAAGGACTCGATGAAGTCGGCGTGCTCTTCCTCGAAGCGATCCTGGCCGACGTAGGTCTCGATGGGGTTGCGGGTGACGAGGCGCTCGACGAGGCAACAGAGGTGAACGTACAGCCCGATGATGGCGTTGCTGCCGATCTTCTCGCCCGTTCTGCGCTGAAGCTCGTGCACGGCGCTCTCGATCTCGTGGAACAGCCGCTCCGGGTCGAGGATGGTGATGGAGCGGATAACGTTCTGCAGCGTCATGTTCGAAAGCAGCTTCTCGTGAAAAGAAGCGAGCTCGGAGACGTCGAGCCACCTGCCGAACACGGCATCGACCTTCGAGGCGGACGCCGTCGACATAATGTCTTCGAGGGCGACGAAGGGAACGGAGGCAATCCTGGGGTCTCCCGTGCCGATGACGGCGCAGACGCGGTGCTCGGAGAAAACGGCGTCGTTCGACCCGTTCGCGGCAAGCTGCTTGAAGGGCCTCGTGAGCAGGCGCGCGCCTATGGTGCGCGGGAGGCTCTGCGAGACGAGCTGACGTATCCTCTCGGCCGCGTCGACCCCGGACTCGGAGCAGAAGACGATGGCGTCCTCACGGTTGACGCGCTCGATCACCTTGCAGTGCGTCACGCACACGGCGGTCGCATCGCCAAGAACCTCGGCGATAGACTTGCCGCCGAGCAGCCCGGACCCGATCTCGAGCGCGAGCCCGGTGGAGACGTTGTTCACCACCCCGATGGTGGAGTCGGTAACGTTCTCGAGGGCCTTATAGGCCTCCTCCAAAGAGCCCATGTCAACAAGAAACACGACCCCGGTGCAGTAGGAATGGCGGTCGACGAGGCGCTGGAGCGGACCGACGATGTCCTTCAGCTGCTGGTCGTAGGGCATGTCGACCGCCTCGTACACATGCACGCCGAGCATACGGTTCGCCGCGTCGGCGATGCTCGTCGCCGTCGAGTAGCCGTGTGACAAGATGACGCAGAGCGTCCGAAGGGCCTTCGCGTCGCGAGACTCCGATGCGACGCACAGCGTCAGAAGCGTCTTCGTGAAGTGATCGAGCGAGATTCCCAGCGCCCCTTCCACGTCTGCGGCGACCTGATCGGAGACGCTCGAGGCAAACGGCAATTCGGAGGTCACGGCACCGAGGAGATGGGGGATTTGCTCCGCACAGGCAGACTTTCGCTTAGCCAGGCCGATGCCCGGCCACAACTGCAGGCAAATCTCCTGGGCCAGTAGAAAAGCGACCTTCCTCGAAAGCTCGATGCCATAAGAAGAGCCTGCGTCGGCAAGGACCGCGCCCACGATGCGCTCGAAGGCGCGCGACCTCGAGGAGGTAACGCCGCGGGCGAAGATCAAGTGATCCTCAACGCCGCGCACAGCGGAGACAGCTTGCGAGACGAGCTCGGAGACAGAGAGCTCCCCGGCGCAGAATCGCTCATCGAGAGAGCACAGGGCATCGAGCGCCTGCTCGACCGGCCCCGTGCTCTCGGCGGCATCCAGGGACGCGTCGATCAGAACGCCATCGTCGGGCTGTTGATCGATCTGCGCGGAGGAGAGGAGCCCGCTGGGAAGAAGATACGGGCGAACGACGACGTAGTCGCCCTCGCGATTGAGGAACGCTTTGGCGCAGCAGTTCGTCACGCAGGCGCGCAAGCCGGCGATGTTATCGGAAAAGTCCGCGTTCACGAGGCAACGGTATGCGCCGCGGCTGATCTTCACATCAGAACCGATTCGGCACCCCTCGCTGCGCAGGAAGCTCAAGATGAGATCCTCGCGCTCCTCGGGGGTCCGCTCCTTGAGTGAGGGAACGCGGGCACAGATGGGCATTTTGCTGTAGGCCGAGGAAACCTTCAGGTCATCGGCGGAAAGCGTCGTCGAAAGAACGAGGCGAGCGCGCGGCGCATCCTGGGAGGCATCGAGCCCGAGGGCCGTCGCAAGGCAGTGCTCCATCGCAGAGGGAGAGAGTGCCTCGATGCCGTTGACAAAAACCACACCCCCGCGCGATTTCGCGATCGACTCGTCAAGAAGCCCGTTGAACGAGGCGGCGTCCGGGACCCCGGCGCAGTCGATGCGCACATAGGAGGAGTCGCGGGACAGCAAGCCCTGGTTCTTGCCGTACTCGTACACAAGGCGAGAAAGGAAAGACTTACCGACACCCACGCCGCCGCTCAAGAGGATGGGTAGGCCAAACGGAGGGTACTGAACCGCAGCCTTGCACTGCTCGACAACGGAGCTGAGGCTCAGGTCGAAACCCACGGCACGCGCGAAGTCGCGGTGATCGGCGATTCCCGTCGCCTGGATGAGGTCGGCGAGCGAGGCGTACTCGCTTGCAGAGAGCTTTACCTGAAAACGCTTCTGGAACGCGCGGCGATGAAAATAACGGACAGGCCTGCCCGCCACCTTAACCACAAGGCCGGCGCGAACAAGGTCGTTGAGGTACTGGCTCGCCAGACTCCTGGAGATGATGAGCGTCTCGGCGATGTCGGAGGTGGACAGACGGGCAAGGTCGTCGAGCGAGACAGCAGAGGTGAGGGCCTCGAGATGCTCGAGAATCCTGTCCCTCATGTCGACGGGCTTCTTTGCCAAGCTGTCCTGTGCGGTCTTGTCCATGACTTCTTACCTCCTTGTACAAGGAGTATAAGGGGAACACAGAGAACGGAAGGGGGCGCGTGGGGGAATCAACAGCCCCGAGGGGAAGTTCACCACTTGAGGGGCAGAAAACAACGGCCATTGAACATTCAGGGCCGACGCTCAACACTTCGGCTCGACACTTCGCTTTGGAAAGGGCCCTGCACGATGGTGCAGCCCTCCATCTCGCAGCACAGGTCGCCGAAGGTCGCGAGGATGCGCTCCTTCTGTTCCGCGGGCGAGACGACTCGGTGGGCAAGGTCCTCTCAAAAAGGGTCGTCCGACGCCGCAAGACCTCGATGACCGATTACCGCCTCGAGCAAGTGGCGGATTACCTCTGCACCATCGAACTTGCCTTGGTCAAGTACGAGGCCAAGGAGAACGGTGAGACGTACAACAAGTTCTTCGGAGGTATAGATTCTTTCAAGAGGAACTGGTTCAAGCAAGCCCGCAGCAAGCGGATATAGGTGGTTCCGCAGTCTCGCAGGGAGCGGTCGTCTCTCCTCCGGCCAGGGCCCCAAGCGACACGCTTCGAGCAGCGATAGCGAAACGCAAGCAACGGCGTCGCGGGCGCCTCGTGCGCCATAGTGTCCATGTGGTCATCTCCTATCGTCTCAGCGTGATAGCTGAAGATTCTAGGCGCTGGCCACACCCCTTTTCCGGGGCGCCAACACCAACGTTTAGCACACAAGGAGTTTGACGAGATGGCTCAGCGAGTATTGAATCTATCCGCCCATGCAGCCACGTCGAATAACTCCAGATTGGGGTAACTGACCGTTTCGCCCGTTTCTTTAAGACAGGCCTCCGCGGCGTTGCACAGCGAGCTCGCGAGCGACGCCGCATCAACGCGGAACGTCACGCTCTTAGTCGCACGCATCCCGCTCTTGGGCGACGGCCAGGAAGAGCAGAGGGCGTTGCACCCGTGGAGGACAAGCTCGAACTTGTAGTCGTAGTCGAAGCTCTCGTCTTTCCCTGGAGCATCGACCGACACATCGTAGTCGCCTGAATGCAACAGGGAGCACCGGAGCTTCCAGCACATCTTCCCATTAAAGATTTGACCTGGAATCGTTTCACCTTCGTTCGAGGGGTCTCCCGAAAACAGGAAGTCGTTTGCCGCCCAGTCATCAATCCACTTCACATACTGCCGCCCCGCCGCTCTCTTCCCGTTATGAAGGACGAGATTGGGATAAAGAAGCTGCCCCATGGCGTCGGGAATGGTAAGGGAAGACATAAGGGCTGGGATAAGGCAGTCTTTCTCAACCGCATTTCTAATCGATTCGACGAGTAGCTTCATTTCGATGCCTCAAAAAGTCTATGCGGTCTTATGCGAAGAAACGGCCGATCGGCCATGAGCCGAGCGTCGTTCGTGCCTCTTCGTCAAGTGACGCTCTGAGCGCAGAGGCCATGTCCGAGTCTCCGCGCAAGGCTGCTGCGCATGCTTTCGACAGCACACTATCTGAATTCAGCTGGATTGCCATTAACTCAGATTTCTCCTCGCTAGTAAGATCTCGCTTTCGAGCGGCAATTTGATATCGATTTATCAGGGTTGCCTCTCGATCCGCAAAAGCTTCCAGGGCGTCTACGGTCATCTCGCAGCATTTCAGCAACTCTTCCTTACAGCACGCATCTTGATCGTAGGCTGATAGCATTTCAAGCATCTTGTCGTTGACGTAGGCAGAGCTAACTTCGGTGACTGGATACTGCTTCAACGTAGCGGCAAACACCTCGGCATCGATATTGGCAAGCCTCATATAGTCCTGCATCGTTTGGACGAACAGAGGTGCGACGACTACGGGAGCATCCCCCTCGCCCCGGAAGAACACCGAGACCGTCAGGTCATCCAGTCGAAGCCCATCGACCATTCGGTACATATCTTCAGATACTTGGTAAAACACGAGCTTAATCGGATGGTTCCCCAGATTGATATATCCGAATCCGTTTTGCCGATCCTTGTAGTGGAGGGGTGCGTTCTCAACCAATCCCTTGTAAATTGTCTCGATGTTTCTTAAATCCTGAGTGGTCAACGCACTGATGTCGAGCTCTGGCTTGTAATGAAGAGCGTCGACAACCCGCTTGATAATCTCCAGCGACTGCAATCGACTCTCAAGGGCGTCGAGGTCGCCTCCGCTCAACTTGCACCCGCGAGCAAAGCCGCTTCCGTCTATGGAAAGCGTACCGGTTTGCATCAATGCGCGCATGAGGGCCAACTCTTCCATGCGCTCGACAAGAGTTCCGGTCTCGCTGAGGGTGATTGTGTTGGTGGAGAAACATATGTCGAAACCCCTGAAGAAAACGTGCTCGCCATTCTCATTTTCTCCGGCCATGACCACCGCATTTAGGGAAACATCACCAGAGCTGACGTCATGCCGAGACCCAATCGCGACGCCAACTATGTTTTCAAGCTTATTCAAGGGATACAGCTCTCCCCAGGGGCTCTTCCCGTAGATATACAGCCCGTTCCTGTATGGAGCCAAGCTTGCGGGCGACTCGCCCTCGAGCAGCTCGATTCCAAACTCGCACTCATCAAAGCAAAGGCCGGCGTCCTTAAATTCCTCGATTGTCTTGGGGGCGATGCCAGCGACTGCTCGCTGCTTTGTTCTGTCCTTGACCGCCCTTCTGACAAGCCGCGTCAATTCCGCCGCGTCTGATGGAAGCCGGTCGAAACGCAAAGAGATGCGCTCTTGTTGCTCCGGAATATCGGCCAGAATCTTCTTTAGGTCATAGGGAAGCAAAAGTCTGTAGAAAACCTCCGCTGAACGAGCCTCGCTCCCACAGTAGACGTAAAAATAGATGCAGCCTCCAGCAATGTTGAGATAGTGCTTGAGGTCTGAAACTCGAACTTGCCGCTTAGGTCGGTCCGATTTTCTTTTCGAAGTGGTCCCCTTGACCTGAAGCGGCAACTGGCCTTCAACGGTCTCAATCGTGAAGGAAGAAGACGAGTAGACTTGCAGGTGCCCGTCGGTGCATTCGGTCTTGTCGTTCTCATCTATATACGCATAGACGCAAGCGACATCGCCGAAAGCCTGCTTGACAGCATTGACCGCGTTCTGCTCGATTTTGCGATTGTCCAAGCTTCTCCTTACTGTTTTAGATCGTCAGCAAACCGATGTCAGGCATGTTTCTCACTTGACCTAACTGCCTCGCGATGAATCGCATGGCCCTAGAGGAAAAAGTCCCTCGCGCTCACGATGCGGATGCCGTCGATATCCGTGTCGTAGGAACCCTGCCTCACGACCACGATCTTCTCGTGGTTGTCTCGTATCGACTTCAGAGGGGCGATCTCTCGCTCCCTGGTCTCGCTTGCGAACATCTCGTCAGTCGCCTGCACGTAGAGCACGCGCCCGTCCTTCGTCGCGACGAAGTCGACTTCCTTGCCATAGAGCTTGCCCACATGCACGCTCCATCCTTCGTAGAGCAGCTGGAGATACACGGCGTTCTCGAACAGGCGGCCAGTATCCGTGACCCTATAGCCGGCCATCCAGGTCCGGAAGCCGGTGTCGACGATGTACTCCTTTGGGTTCGTCTTGAGGAGCGCCTTGCCGTGCAAATCGTAACGCGTGGCACGATAGAACAGGAAGGCCTCCTCAAGCGCACCCACATACGAGGAAACGGTCTTGTTCGTGGTCTTCGGCCCCGCAGAAGTTAACGCGCCGGCGATTCGACTCGACGAGCACTCGTTGCCGATGTTGTCCGCCAGGAATTCGGCCACATGGCGCAGCAGGGAAGGGTCAGTCACCGCACTTTTGCCCTTCCCGCGCTCACGGTTGACAATATCACGCACGGCGATGGCTTCGTAGACGCCGGACATGTACGCCGAGTGCTGCGCCTGGGTCGTCGAGAGGGATGCGATGGCTGGCATGCCCCCGTACTCAAGGTAACGAGTAAGCATGTCGTCGAAGAGAACGGGATCCCCCTCGGGAGTGAGAGCCACCGAAGTTCCCGATACGAACTCGATTCCGCAAAAGTCGGCGAACTCGGAGAAGGACAGGGGCAGCATCTTTACCTCTACGTAGCGCCCGGAGAGATAGGTGGCCAGCTCGCTCGAGAGAAGATACGCATTCGAGCCCGTGAGGTAGATGTCGCAATCGAAGTCGACCCTCATTGCGTTGACCGCATCCTGCCAGCCATCGATTCTCTGGGGCTCGTCTATGAAAACGTAGGTGCGACCCTTGTCCGACAGGCGCCCGCGAACGTAATCATAAAGCTGGTCCTCCGTCTTGATGCCCGTACCCTTGCTTTCCAGGTTGACGCTCACAAAGCCGCGGCCAGCGACTCCCTCAGACTCGATGGTCATCCTAATTAGATCGAGAAGGCTCGACTTGCCGCACCTGCGCACGCCCGTGATCACCTTGATGAGGTCGGTGTCACGGAAGAGCATCGCCTCCTCGAGGTATCTATCGCGGTTCCTGAGTCTGCTACCCTTCAAAAGCTGCTCCTAAAACTCGAATCTGGTTACACTTTTAGGAGTATCGTAACTCCACGCCACAAGATGAGCAAAGAGCGCACCTCGAGACGGATCGACCAAGGGGATTACGCACCTGCCGGGAGGCAGGGCAGCTTGCTCGATCGACGCGGACTACCAATTGATAAACCCCAAAAGCCGGACCGCACGGCGGCGCTCGTTTCGCTAAATCGGCTTGATGGGATGGCGAATCACGGTCTTGAGCTTCTCCGGCGCGTACTTGCGCGGGTCGGAGAGGTAAATCTCGTGACAGAGGCGGGATTCGGAGAAGTCGGGCGCATATCCCCGTTCCGCCGCAAATGCACGCATGGCGCCTATGATCGTCAGCTCGTCATCGTAAGGCCAGTATAGCAATGGGCGCGGATTCGTAAGAAGCCGCGCCCATTGGCAAACACTATAGCATAGAATCGAACGTCTGTTCTATTCCCACTCGATGGTCGCGGGCGGCTTGGACGTGATGTCGTAGCAGACGCGGTTGGCGCCAGGAACCTCGGCAACGATACGGCCGGAGATGCGGGCCAGCACGTCGTAGGGCAGCTTGGCCCAGTCGGCGGTCATGGCATCGCTGGACTCGACGGCACGCAAGATGATCGGGCGCTGGTAGGTGCGCTCGTCGCCCATGACGCCGACGGACTTAATGTCGGGCAGGACCGCGAAATACTGCCAGCAGCTGTGCTCGGAGTTGCGCTCGCCGGTCTGCTCAAACAGACGCTGGTTGTAGGCATCCAGCTCCTCGCGCACGATGGCGTCGGCGTTCTTGAGAATCTCGAGCTTCTCCTTGTCGACCGCACCGATGATGCGGATGGCCAGACCCGGGCCCGGGAAAGGCTGGCGGAACACGATGTGACCCGGCAAGCCCAGTGCCAGACCAAGCGCGCGGACCTCGTCCTTAAAGAAATGATCGAGCGGCTCAATGAGGTCGAAGTGCACGCCCTCGGGGAACGGGATCAGGTTGTGATGGCTCTTGATGGTAGCCGTCTTGCCGCCCGTCTTGCGAGCGCCGGACTCGATGATGTCGGGGTAGATGGTGCCCTGAGCCAGGTACTTGACCGGTTTACCATCGGTCTCGAGCTGCTGCGCCACGGCGAAGAACTCTTTCCAGAACTGGGTACCGATGATGCGGCGCTTCTCCTCGGGCTCGGTCACACCGGCCAGAAGCTCGGCATAACGGTCCTCGGCGTGGACGTGGATAAAGTCGACGTCAAACTGCTTGGTGAAGACCTCCTCCACCTGCTCGGGCTCGCCCTTGCGCAGCAGGCCGTGGTTGATGAACACGCAGGTCATCTGCTTGCCCACGGCGCGAGCGCCCAGCGCAGCCACGACGGAGGAGTCGACGCCACCGGACAGGGCCAGAATCACGCGGTCGTCGCCGACCTTCTCGCGGAACTCGGCCGTCATGGTCTCGACCAGGTTGTCCATGCTCCAGTTGGGCTCCAGGCCGCAAATCTCAAACAGGAAATTGCTCAGCAGCTGCTGACCGTACTCGGAGTGCTTGACCTCGGGGTGGAACTGCGTGGTGAAAATCTTGCGCTCGACGCACTCCATGGCGGCAACCGGGCACACGTCGGTGCTGGCGGTAACGGTAAAGCCCTCGGGCACCTCGGAAACGGCGTCGCGGTGGCTCATCCACACGGTCTGCTCCATGGGCGTAGAGTTAAAGAGCTTGGCGCCGGCCGTGCGCGTGATGGTAGCGCGACCGTACTCGCCCACCTCGGAGTGACCGACCTTGCCGCCGAGCGTCACGGCCGTGATCTGATGGCCGTAGCAAAAGCCCAGGACGGGAAGGCCCAGGTCAAAGATGGCAGGATCGATGGACGGAGCGTCCTCGGCATACACAGAAGCCGGGCCGCCGGAAAGGATGAGCGCAGAGGCGTTCATCTCGCGAATCTCGTCGGCCGAGATGTCGCAGGGGACAATCTCGGAATACACGTTGAGGTCGCGGACGCGACGGGCAATGAGCTGACCGTACTGCGCACCAAAGTCGAGTACGAGGACCTTTGCGGAAGCATTTTGATCCATGGTATCCCCCTCTTGTTGGCGGGGAGCCGGTGCCCGCCCGCGCGAATAAACGAAAATAGCCTTCATAGTGTACACGTTATATGGGGTTTCTCGTCCCTCGCAGCCATCAGCGCACGGCAAACGCACGACCTGGGCCCCTATTTGACGGCAATTGAAGTGTTACCAAACGTTACGGATGATGTAATACGTTTGAACATTGGACGCCCTGTGCCACAATACTGCCGAACGACTCCGCCTCTGCGGCGGCAAATACGATAGGAATACCAGCATGAAGCGCATCCTTCTCATCGCCACGGGCGGCACCATCGCATCGACCGAGGACGGCAACGGCCTCTCCCCCGCCCTGACCGGTGAGGAGCTCGCCCAGAGCGTCCCCGAGATCTCGGGGCTCTGCGAGCTCGACGTCGTGCAGCCCATGAACATCGACAGCACCAATATGCGCCCGAGCGACTGGATGCGCATCCGCGACGTCATCGTCGAAGGCTATGCCGACCACGACGGCTTCGTAGTCCTGCACGGCACCGACACCATGAGCTACACCGCGGCAGCACTTTCATATCTGATTCAGGACAGCCCCAAGCCCATCGTGCTCACCGGCTCGCAAAAGCCCATGGGCAACCCCTTTACCGACGCCAAGCTCAATCTGTACCAGAGCCTGCTCTATGCGCTCGACGAGCACTCGCACGATGTGTCGATCGTGTTTGGCGGCGTGGCCATTGCCGGCACGCGCGCTCGCAAGCAGCGCACCATGAGCTTTAACGCGTTCATTAGCGTCAACTATCCACCCATTGCCTACATCCGCAACGACCGCATCGTGCGCAACGGGCTTCACGGCACGCATCAGGGCGAAAACCCGGTGCGTTTCTACGACAGCATCGACCCGCGCGTATTTGTACTCAAGCTTACGCCCGGCGTAAACCCGGGCATCCTCGACGCCCTTGCCGATAGCTACGATGCTGTAATCCTGGAGACCTTTGGCATTGGCGGTATTCCCGAATTTGGCGAGTCCGGCGAGTCATTCCAGGAGGCAATTTTCCGCTGGGTCGATTCGGGCCGCACCGTCGTTATGACCACGCAGGTCCCCGAAGAGGGCCTCGATTTGGGCGTTTATGAGGTCGGCCGCGCTTACGCCGATCATCCGGGCATCCTGCGCGGCGATGACATGACCACCGAGACGCTCGTGGCCAAGACCATGTGGGCACTCGGCCAGTCACGCGATGCCGCCGAGATTCAGCGCCTGTTCTACAGCCAAGTCAACCACGACCGCATCCCGATGGCGTAATTCAGTTGTCGACGGGTATCCCCTATTCGATGCCCTCGAGAAGCTCTGACACCGTCATGCCGAGTGCAGGCGCGATCTTAAATAGAACCTTGAGCGTGAAATTTGCCGTCCCACCTTCGATTCGGTCGAGGTAGGGTCGGCTGATTCCTGTTGCCACACAAAAATCAACCTTGGAGATACCAAGGTCCCTGCGTGTCGCTTCGACCCGCCTGCCAAGAATCTGTTTCGCACGTTCGTCCATGCAGCCGAGTTTGAAATGGAGCCGAACATAAACGTAAACTATAGTTTACGTTTTGCCGAATACACAGGAGTTTTCTATGTCGGGTTCTTCGGTCCGCATGTACCGAGCCACGCCTCGCACAAACAGCGCACCGCCCAAGCTCGTCGTCGTTGAAGCAGAATGCCTTTCGCCCGATGAGCGCACAGCATTTGCATTGCTATCAAGTCGCGTCGCCGCCGTTCTGGTCCCTTGCCCGGCGCAAGGTGAACTTGCCATCCGATGCCAAGCGCACAGCTGCTCACTCAATCAGGCTGCCGTAATCGCAACCAGCCAGCGCGGCCTGCCTCTTCTCTTGGAAGCCGGTATCGCACTCGCCCTTCGCGGCGCCGGATACGAAAACGAGGCCGCCGCCGACATGGTCTTTAAACCACGATCGAGCGGCGGCCTCGCAGCAGCCATCGAATATGCTTGCAGGCTCGTTGCCTAAAAGGACAAGCTAGAAACCAAAGCCAAAGCCCGTTCCGGTAATCGCCGAGTACATAAAGTAAACGTTGATCACGTTGAGGAACACACCCGTGATGCAACCGTTGCGCAGGTAGCGTTCGCACACGATGCGCGCCATGGCGGCGGAGTCATCATTGTTTTTAGCCTGGCGTCCCGCCGTAAAGTACGTCGCTACGCTCAGCAGCAGGTTGAGCACCGGCAGCGCCAGCAACTCGTAGCTCTTGCCCCAGCGCGTCACCTCGCCGGCGGCGTTAAACTTCGTTGCCACCTCGGGACCAATGTTGGGGATAACACACGCTGCGACCACCAGCGGAATCACCGCAAGTACGAGCAGCGCAATACCCATGTAGCCAGCTTTTTTGCCATATTTAAACATATGCGTCGTCCTTACACGTTAAAGCGGAAGTGCACGACGTCGCCATCGGCCATGACATAGTCCTTGCCCTCAATACGCAGCTTGCCGGCGGCCTTGGCGCCCTGCTCGCCGCCGAGCTCGATGTAGTCGTCATAGCCAATGACCTCGGCCTTAATAAAGCCGCGCTCAAAGTCGGTGTGGATAACGCCGGCAGCCTGCGGGGCAGTCGCGCCCTGGCGAACCGTCCAGGCCTTGACCTCCATCTCGCCAGCCGTAAAGAACGACTGCAGGCCGAGCAGCTTGTAGGCTGCCTGCGCGAGCACGTCCAGACCGGGCTGCTCCAGGCCCAGGCTCTCCAGGTAGTCGGCGGCGTCCTCGGGATCGAGCTCGGAAAGCTCGGCCTCAATCTTGGCGCAGATGGGCAGCGGCTTGACGCCATCGATGGGCGCCAGGTCGTCGTTGAGCATATCCTCGTCCACGTTGGCCACATACAGGATGGGCTTCATGGTGAGCAGGAACAGGCCCTTGGCAGCGGCACGCTCCTCGTCGGTCATCTCCATAGACGCGGCGCGCTTGCCTTCGTTGAGCCAGGCAAGCAGGCGCTTGGCGACCTCAAACTTGGGCATGAGCTCCTTGTCGCGCTTGGCCTCCTTCTCGAGCTTAGGCAGCTGCTTCTCGAGCGTGCCCATATCGGCCAGGATGAGCTCGGTCATGATGGTGTCGGCATCGCCGGCAGGATCAACGAACTCGCCCGTGCGGCCCACCTCACGCATGACGTTGGGGTCCTTAAAGTAGCGCACGACCTCGCAGATGGCATCGGTCTCGCGAATGTTGGCCAAGAACTGGTTGCCCAGGCCCTCGCCCTCGTTAGCGCCCTTCACCAGACCTGCGATGTCGACAAACTCGACCGTCGCCGGCACAATGCGACCCGGGTTAACGATGTCAGCGAGCTTTTGCAAGCGGCTATCGGGGACATCGACGATACCCACGTTGGGGTCGATCGTGGCGAACGGGTAGTTGGCGGCAAGGCCGGTCTTTTTGGTAAGCGCGGTGAACAGCGTCGACTTGCCCACGTTGGGCAGGCCCACGATACCGATGGAAAGGGACACGACAGCTCCTTTTGGTACAGGTACTTCAAACCGTATAAGTATAGCGCCGCCGCAGCATCCGGGCGAATCCGGACACCGCGGCGGCGCAAATGAAGCAGAGATGCGTGAGAGTTCGAGACAGTAGTCCTTACTTAAGCTCGGGCCAGAAATCCTTGTTGGCCTCGATGAGCTCGTCCAGGATCTGCTTAGCAACGCTCGCCGAAGGAATGGTCTTGGAGAGCGTGAGTGCCTGCCAGAGCTTCTGGTAGCTGCCCTCGACCCAAGCCTGGACAACGAGCTTCTCGACGGAAACCTGCTGCTCCATCAGGCCCTTCTGGAACTGCGGAATCGGGCCCTGGCAGATCTTCTCAAAGCCGTTGGAACCGACGATGCAAGGCACCTCGACCATGGCCGTCGGGTCGAAGTTGGGCACAGCGCCATCGTTGGGGACGATCAGCAGGAAGCGCTCGAGCGTATTCTCGGCCAGTGCGCAGGCAAGGTCGACGATGTAGTTGGCGTGTACGTCGGGCTCAAAGCCGCCGTCCTTGGCAGTACCCTTGGCGATGATGTCGCGGCAAGCGCCAAAGACCTTCTTCTCGCGGCCGTCCATAACCTCATTGGCGCGAGTGTAGTTGGGGTCGGACGTCTCGACAACATAGTCCGGATACAGGTAGTACTTGAGGTAGGTGTTGGGAATCGTCTCGGGATCGACAGCATAGACATCCTTGGCCTTGCCGAAGGTGTGAATCCAGCTCTCCTCGACGTGCTGCTCCTTACCGGCCTCGTGCTCAATGCCGTCCAAGTAGCCGTTCTTTGCCATGTGCTCCTTGATCTGCGGCATGAGGTCGTTACCCTCCTTGTCGTAGATCTTGCTCCACCAACCAAAGTGGTTGAGGCCGTAGTAGCTGTACTGCAGCTCGCGACGATCCTTGATGCCGCACATACGGCTCATCTTATCCATGAGGTCGATCGGCATGTCGCAGATGTTGATGATGCGGCTGTTGGGGCGCAGCACGCGGCAGGCCTCGGCGACGATGGCCGCGGGGTTGGAGTAGTTGAGCATCCAGGCGTTGGGGCTGTACTTCTCCATGTAGTCCAGGATCTCGATGACACCGCCGATGGAGCGCATACCGTAGGCGATGCCGCCAGCGCCGCAGGTCTCCTGACCAACGCAGCCGTACTTGAGGGGGATCTTCTCGTCGAGCTCGCGCATAGCGTAGAGACCCACGCGGATGTGAGCAAGGACGAAGTCAGTACCGGTAAAAGCGGTTTCGGGGTCGGTGGTGTAGTTGAACTCAACCTCGGGAGCGTTCTCGTGGAAGTAGATCTCGCAGGCCTTGGCAACGATCTCCTGGCGCTCGGCGTTGTTGTCATAGAAGGTCACCTTGTTGACCGGGAAGCGATCGCGCTCCTCAAGCAGCATCAGGGCGATGCCCGGAGTAAAGGTGGAGCCACCGCCGGCAATGGTCACGGCATAGTTCTTCTTGGACATGATGTCCTCCTCATTCTGGCCGCTTGCTCAATCCGTCCCCGCACGCGGCCTTGCGCGGTTTGGAATTGTTACCTAGAAGTGGAGTTTTTTATCTCTAGAATCGGCCTTGCGGTGCATACCGGCTCGCAAGGCCGATTGTTTCGATGGACGATGGTTTACAGAAGGCTCTCGAACTTCAGAAGGCTCTCGAACTTCTCGCGAACCTGCGGGACGGTAAGGCCGATGATGACCTGGATTGACTGACCTTGGACCACCAAACCATGCGTACCGATCGCCTTGAAGGAAGCCTCGGGTGCAACGACGCTCTTGTCCTTGACGTTAACGCGCAGACGGGTAGCGCAGTTAGTTACATCGATGATGTTATCCGTGCCACCGAGCAGATCGAGGATGTTCTCGGCAAGCACCAAGCGCTCATCATCTTTACTCTGGGCGCCCGATTTGCCAGCAGCACCGCTCTGCTTTTGCTTGTAGTCGGCCTTGGACTTGAGCTCGACCTCAACATCGTCATCCTCGCGACCGGGGGTCTTAAAGTCGAACTTGACGATCAAGAAACGGAAGACCACGACCCAAAGAGCGGTAAAGCACAGACCGATAAGGATGGAGATGGCGTACTGCAGACCGTGTGCGGCCCAAAGGGGCAGCCAGTCCCACGAGAGCATCGAGATGATGCCGCCGTCGAAGATGCCCACGACGCCAAGGAGGTTTTGAGCCATGCAGCCGAGCGCTCCGAGCACGCAGTGGACGACGAACAGGCCGGGCGCGATGAACAGGAAGGTGAAGTCAAGCGGCTCGGTGATACCGCAAAGCATAGCGGTAAGGGTGACGGGAATGAGCAGAGCCTTGACGCGCTGCTTGCGCTCGGGTTTGGCGGTCATATAAAACGCAATGGCGACGCCAAGCGAGCCGAAGACCTTAGTCCAACCAGGGCAGGTATAGGCAGCCCAGGGTGCGGCATCCTTAAGAGCAATGCTCGGATCGGCAGCCAGTTGGGGCAGGATGTTGGCCCAAGCAGCAAAGATGCCGCCGTTGACCGCCGCGTTGTCGTAATAGAACGGCGTATAGATAAAGTGGTGCAGGCCTGTAGGAATCAGCACGCGCTCGAAGAAAGCAAAGACGCCCACGCCAAACGTACCGGCGGAACGGATGAATCCCTGGAAGGCGGAGATAGCAGCCTGAACATGCGGCCACACCAGGCAGGCGATAAGAGCGACCGGAACCATAACGAAGAAACCGATCATATAAATGAACACGGAGCCCGAGAACACGCCCAGCCACTCAGGAAGTTCGGTGTCGAAGTACTTGTTGTGAAGCATCGTGGCGATACCAGAAATGATAAGCGCGCCCATGATGCCCATATCAAGCGTTTTGATGCTTGCGATAGTGGCAAGACCAGTACCGCTGCCCGCCTCGACAGAGTAGTCGACTCCAAAGACAGGGCCCCACTGCCCCAAGATTGTGCTTACAAAGTAGTTGAAGGTAAGGTAGATGGCCAAAGCCTCCATGCAGCAGCGAGCGTTCTGCTTGTTCGCGAGCGAGATTGGCAGCGCTACGCAAAACAGCAACGGCATCTGGTTAAAGAGCGTCCAACCACCCTGGAGCAGCACATTCCAGCAATCAAACCAAAGATGACCCGCTGTGGCCATCTCGCCAAAGATCGCCTCGGTGGTAAACAACGTACCCAGGCCGACGACGATTCCGGAAAATGCGAAAAGAATTGCAGGCGTGTACATTGCACCGCCGAAACGTTGTATCTTTTGCATCATGACGGGGAATCCCCCTCTCTTCATTCGGAGCGACTGCGGTTTTAGCTTCACTCGAGACCGCAGACGCGCCGTTTGCGTGTACCTCGTGCAATAGGACGGGTGGGCCCGTGTCCCTGACTTCTTGCACTTACGTTTTATCACATCACTTATCTAGACAAGTTAGCATAAAGACTACGGTCGGTAAACGGTTGATTATTGGCCGTAAACGGTATATGTCCAGTATTTCGCCTGCTAAATCTGACATAGCTGATGGCTACATTTTAAATTTCTTTTCTACTTGTCTAGATGTGCTTGTCTATATCTATATACATGCCTATACTTCATTACAACATTCACCGCCACGTTAAGGAGTCACCATGAAAAGCGCGGTCTTCTATGGAAAGCACGACCTCAGAGTCGAGGAATCGGCAAAGCCGGCCGTGGGCAGGCGCGACGTTCTGATCAACGTCAAAGCTTGCGGCGTCTGCGGTACCGACGTTCATATCTATGAAGGCGACAAGGGTGCAGCCGACGTTACCCCGCCCACGATCCTTGGTCATGAGTTTGCCGGCGTTGTCGAGGCCGTGGGCAGCGACGTCGCCGGCTTTAAACCGGGCGATCGCGTGTGCATCGACCCAAACCATCCCTGCGGCTGCTGTGAACCCTGCCGCGACGGAATCAACCACTACTGCGAGCATATGACCGGTTACGGCACCACCGTTAACGGCGGCTTTGCCGAGTACTGCTCCGTCGATATGCAGCAAGTCTACAAGTTGGGCGATCACACCAGCTTTGAGCAGGGTGCTATGACCGAGCCCGTCGCCTGCTGTCTGCACGGCATCGATATGTGCAACATCAAGCCCGGCAGCACAGTTGTCGTTATCGGCGGTGGCATGATCGGTCTGCTCATGATGCAGCTCGCCAAAAACGCCGGCGCCACCAAGGTTGTCTTGCTCGAGCCTGTCGAAAGCAAGCGCGAGGTTGCGCTCAAACTCGGCGCCGACCTGGCAATTGATTCCATCCACGAGGACGTCCCGGCCCGCCTGAAGCAGGAGGGCGTCGGCAACGTCGACGTTGTAATCGAATGCGTCGGCAAGCCCGTCACCATCGAGCAGGCCATCCAGATCGCCGGCCACAAGGCTACGGTCATGATGTTCGGCCTCACCAAGCCCGATGAGACAATCACCGTCAAGCCCTTCGAGGTCTTCCAGAAGGAGCTCGTGCTCACCTCGTCCTACATCAACCCTTACACACAGCGTCGCGCGCTCGAGCTCATCGACTCTGGCAGGCTCGACGTATCCTCGATGGTCGCCAAGGTGGCTTCCCTCGACGAGCTCGGTGCCATCCTGTCAGACCCAGCCCTGCGTGCCATGGGTAAATATATAATCGACCCCAGTAAGTAAATCGATCGACACCTGCGCGGGCGGCCCTCATCCGTCGTTCACGCACCCAGCTCTAGGAGACCGTCATGGCGCGAGCCATCTTCCAAACTATTTATGACAACGTGAAGCAGTCGATTGACGACGGCACATACGCTTATCAGAGCTATCTGCCTTCGGAGACTGAGCTCACGCAGCTGTTTGACTGTTCGCGCATGACGGTCCGTCGCGCCATCTCGATGCTTGCGGCAGATGGCTACGTGCTCCCCCAGCAAGGCAAAGGCATGCGCGTCATTCGCAACATCAGTGACGAGACGAGTCGTGGCGGCGGCGGACTCGAGACCTTTAAGGAAATCGCAGCCAGTCGAGGCTTTGAGCTCAAAACGGTTACCACTGTCTTTGAGCTCCTCGTCTGTAACAAGGCGCTCTCCAAGATTACCGGGTTTCCTGAAGGCTGTGAGCTCACGCGTGCCAAACGCATCCGTTATGCAGACGGACGGGCCGTGTGCTCCGACGACTCCTATTACCTAAGCTCACAGGTACCGGGGCTGACACCCGAGATTGTCAACGACTCGATCTATCGTTACCTCGAAGAAGGCCTTGGCATTAAGATTGCCACGGGCAAACGCGATGTAACGATTGAGCATCCCACGCCCGAGGATGCACGCGTGCTCGATCTCGACGACTTTAACGCACTCGCCGTTGTACGCGGACAGACCTACAACGCCGACGGCATCCTTATGGAATACACCGAGACAAAGCAGGTTCCCAGCTTCTTTTTACTCCACGAAACGGTCACCCGCCGCAATAACGGCAGCGAGACCCATCAGAGCAGTATGAGCTAACCATCTATTAGTTGCGGTGGGATAGTTCCTAGAATGACCAGCTTAAGGGCAAAACAGGAACTATTCCACCGCAACTTTTTTGGCCGGCGAGGCAGTACCTGTCCCACCGGCCATCATTTACGCTCTTTTAGCTAGTCTGCGAGCTTTTCCACTTGGTCGAGCATCTTGTTGAGCTTTTCCTTTGCCTCGGCTTTGACCTTCTCGGCCTCTTCGTGAGCCTTCGCCTTCTGGGCGGCCTTTTCCTCGGCCTCGGGATCGACGACGACCAAGTTGGATGCATCGTGCTCGACCAGCTTGAGCGCGTGCTCGGGACAAACCTTGACACAGGCGCCGCATCCCAAACAATACGTGGACTCCAGTGCAAAGCGACCGCTTCCCACCAAATCGCAGGCAAACGTGGGGCACACGTTGACGCACTCGCCGCACGACGTGCACTTATCAAAATCGCATTCCGGCGTGCTTACCTGCATGTTCTGGGCAAGCTCGGGGTGGTTTTGCAACGTCGAGAGCACCAGTTGGCGCCCATGGGTGAGCGAACGGCGACGCCTAGTCGTCGTGGTGCCGCACATGGTGTTAAGCGTGCGCTCCAGCTGCGTAATCTGGTGACGGTGGGCCTTCAACTTCTGCGTCACCGAGGCCAGCGCCGCCGTCGCCGGATTGAGCTTGGTCACCGTCAGGCCCGTTGTACGGGCAATCTTATCCATGTACTCCTTGCGCTCGTACTCGCGGCGCTTATGGCACTTGAGGCTCTTGGGGTCGACCTCCAGGCCCATGCCCGTACCGGCCCACTCCTCGGCAGTAGCGATGGCCTCGCCCAGAATATCCTCGCCACCGGTGTTGCGGCACTTATCGCATACGCCCAGTGGCAGGTAGACGCTCACGTTGGGATAGTCGGCCAGCACCGAGAACCAGGTCTCGGCAGTAATATCGCCCACACAGGCGACGACGACCTCGTTCTCACGCGGCATGCGCTTGAGGGCGCGCGTGCAGGTAACGTAGGCGGTCTCGTGGCTCGTGGCTGCCGAGACAATGTCGTCGTAGACGTTTTTGGGCGCCAGGCGCGGCGAGATGATTGCCTCGGTCGGACAGGCGGCGGCGCACAGGCCGCACTTGCGACAGGAGTCGAGGATCTCGATAGCGTCTTCCTCGACCTCGATGGCGTTGACCGGGCACACATCCATGCACGCGGTGCAGCCGCTCTTCTCGTTTTTGCAGGTCAAGCACGGAATGGTGTTTCCGCGCGGACGCTCCTTGTAGTCGGCAGGATTCCACTGCGGTGCCGACGGATCGAGCGCATCGGTCACACCGCCAAGCGGGTTTTTAAGAAAGTCGAAACCCTTGCTGATCTCGATAATGTCATCAAACAGATCGTGTTCCTGCGCCATGCGCGGCCCCTCCCTGAGCAGTGCAAACAAGCAAGAGATAATGATACGCCATCGGCCCACGCCTCGGGCAAATTACACGCGACGCATCTTTGCGGCAAATAGCCTATGTCTATCGCCGCCTCGATTGCACAAGGTCGATCAAGCACCAAGCTATGCCTCGCACATGAGCTGCACGAGCTTCTGTTTGGTCACCTTTGTCTGCTCGTTGGCCATGTTGCGTTCGTTTCTAAAGACCGCATCCGCAACATTCATCAGGTCGGTATCGGAAATCTCGCCAAGTCCCAGCTCCTCAAGCGTCGTCGGTAGGCCGACGCGTTGGCAAAACTCGAGCACCCGATCAAGCTCGGGCGCGCGCTCCAGGCGCAGCTGGACCACCAGACCAAACGCTACGGCCTCGCCGTGCATGGCCTTGCACTCGGGCAGAATCGTCAGGCCGTTGGCGATGGCATGGGCAAGCGCCAAGCCACCGCTCTCAAAGCCGACGCCCGAGAGCAAAATATTGCACTCGATCAGACGCTCAACCGCCGGCGATATACGGCCCTTTTTGAGATCGCGCTTGGCAGCGACACCACACTCCATGAGCGTGTCATAGCAGGCACGTGCCGCGACCAGGGCCAAGTGTCCCGGCGTGCCACCGTGCTCGTTGGAGCCGTGCGCCGCGGCGCACGAACGCGCCTCAAAGTACGTTGCCAGCGCGTCGCCCATACCGGCGGCCGTCATGCGCAGTGGGGCTGCCGCGACCACGTTGGTATCGACCACGACCAGGTCTGGATTCTTCTCGAGCATCAGGTAGCGGTCGAACGACCCGTCCTCGTGATACAGCACCGAAATCGCGCTGCACGGACCGTCCATCGAAGCCGCCGTGGGGCATACGCACAACGGCAGCTCGGCATAAAACGCAACAGCTTTTGCGATATCGAGCATCTTGCCGCCGCCAATACCCACCACCATGTCGCAATACTCAGCCCGGGCCTCCTTGGCCATTTCGACAACGGCCTCTTCCGTACACGGACCGTTGTAAATCTTAAAGAACGGCTCGCTTAGATCTTCATCCAGAAATCCATCGACAATCTGCCTGCACAGCCGATCCTCGGTGCCCTGGTCAAACAAGACATAGGCAGCGCAGCCCAACCATGACAAATACCTGCCCTGACGCGACAGTTCGCCCGGCCCCTGAACATACCGGCCGGGACCGCCATAAACCATGGGAAGCGCCATATGAGAATCCGCCCTTTCATCAACAACAATTGGTGCAAAGCAACCTGACCCCTTTGCACCATAGCAAAAAGGGGCAAAGCCATCTGCCGGCTTTGCCCCTTCCTTAGCTTGATTTACTCATCCATGAGATAGTAGTGACCCAGCGCGTCGGCGCCCAGGATGGCGTTTGCAACCATCTCGGGCGTCACCTCAAACGGCATGTTGCACATGGTGTCATCGGGTGCGCAGGCGGCCTCGGCAACAATCATGGCCTGCTCGCGCGTAAGCTCGGCAACGCCAAGTTCCTTCATCGTGACCGGCAGGCCCAGCTCAATGCAGAAGCCCAAGACTTCCTCGAGCTTCTCGGTCGGGGCATCCTCGAGTACCAGCTGGACGATGGTGCCAAAGGCGACCTTCTCGCCGTGATACATGCCGTGGCACTCGGGCAGCATCGTCAGGCCATTGTGGATGGCATGAGCAGCAGCAAGGCCCGAGCTCTCAAAGCCAATGCCGGAAAGCAGCGTATTGGCCTCGATGATATGCTCAACGGCAGGCGTGAGCGCACCCTTCTCCAGCGCGACCTTGGCCTTGACGCCATCGGCCATAAGCGTCTCGTAGCAGAGCTTGGCGAGCGCCAGACCAGCCATTCCGCCCTTGCCGCCGGCGCAAGTGCCACCGTCGGCATCATGCGTCGCCTGGGCCTCAAAGTAGGTTGCGAGCGCATCGCCCATACCGGAAACCGTCAGGCGCACCGGGCTCGCCGCGATAACCGTCGTATCCATCAGGACAATGTTGGGGTTTGCCTTAAGGAACAGGTACTTATCGAACTGGCCGTCATCGGTGTAGAGCACCGAAAGTGCCGAACACGGGGCATCGGTCGAAGCGATGGTGGGGCAAATGATAACCGGGGACTCCAGGTAGTAGGCAACGGCCTTCGCGGTGTCGAGGATCTTGCCTCCACCGACGCCGACGATGATGTCGCAACCGTTGTCGCGAGCGAGCGCAACCAGGCGATCGACCTCGCCCTTGGAGCACTCGCCGTTAAAGTCCTCAAACAGCAGCTCGGCCTTGGCCTCGGCAAAACCGCCCTCGATCTTGGCACCGACGCGCTTCTTGCCCGAAGGCGTCACGATGACGAGGGCCTTAGCGCCGAGCGGCTCGACATAGGAGCCGAGCTTGGCGAGCTCGTCCGGACCCTGGATGTACTTGCTGGGGCTATTGAAAATTGCAGCCATAACTATCCCATTCTCTAAAAGAAAAAAGAAAGGGGCTCCGTACAGATACGTGCGGAGCCCCTCGTTACGATAACAAGAGTCGATTAGAAATCGATGTCGGTGTCGTAGTAGCAGGCCTTGAGGATCTTCTCGAAGTCGGCAGCCTTGGTCTCACGCGGGTTCTCCGGCGTGCAGGCGTCCTGCTCGGCGTTCGCGGCGATCTCGGGCAGCTTGGCGAGGAACTCCTCCTCGGAAACCATCTGCGGGTTCTCGGCGTCGACCTTCACG
>CABQZS010000111.1 GCA_902468695.1 uncultured Collinsella sp. | reverse complement strand
GGTGACCGCGCAGACGGCCAGCGTTGCCCTCGCGCTCGTGTGGCTCAAGAGCCGCCGCACAAACATCCACGTTAAGCGCAGCGACCTGCGCCTCCAGCCCGAGGTGCTCGGCAGCATTCTTAAGATCGGCGTGCCTGTGGCCGTGCAGGACGGCTGCATCCAGGTGGCGTTTATGTTTATCACCGTCATCGCCAACCACCGAGGGCTCGTCGACGCCGCCGCCGTGGGCCTGGTCGAAAAGATGATCAGCTTTTTGTTCATTGTGCCGAGCTCCATGGGTGCTACCGTCAGCGCGCTCACAGCGCAAAATGCCGGCGCGGGCAAGGGCGACCGCGCGCGTCAGGTGCTCAAGGACGCCATGACGATCTCGGTGGTGTACGGCTGCCTGATCACGGCGCTGATGTGGCTGGTGGCGCCGGCGTTTATCGGCTTTTTTGCCAAGGACGCTGCAGTAGTCGCCGCCGGCACCGGCTATATGCGCAGCTACATTTTCGACGCGATTTTTGCCGGCATCCACATTTGCTTTAGCGGCTTTTTCGCTGCATACGGCAAGAGCTACATCGGCTTTGCGCACAACGTGCTGGCCGTGGCGCTCATTCGCGTGCCGGGCGCGTGGCTGCTGTCGAACGCCTATTCCGACACGCTGTTTCCCATGGGCATCGCTTCGCCGTGCGGATCGATTTTGTCGGCAGTCATCTGTGTTGTCGCGTTTACCGTGCTTAACCGGCGCGGAGCTTTTGACAAGTTGGTAGCGTAGCGGATCGTTTGTGTCATACGACGGCCGCGCCGCACGACCTCGGCGCCCCTTCCCCGCCCATTGAAAGGAGCGGTCCTGTGACCGACATGCCAAGTGAACATACTGAGGGCCTGCTCCGCATTGGCGAGGCGGCGCGCTTGTTTAACCTGAGCGTGGGCACGCTGCGCCATTACGAGCAGATGGGCCTTCTTGACCCGGCGCACATCGATCCGGCGAGCGGGTACCGCTATTACGGATCGCGGCAGCTCTCCACCCTCAATACCATCAGCCACCTGCGCGTTCTCGACTTGCCGTTGGCGCAGATCCGTGAGTTTGTGACCACGCGCGATGTGGACCTTATGCAGCGGCAGCTGACTCAGCAGCAGGAGCTCATCGAGCGCAAGCGCCACGAGCTCGAACGCGTGTCGCGTAAGATCGATAACCGGCTTGCGCTGCTCCACGATGCCCTGAACACCGAGCTCGACGCCATTTGCACAATCGATGTGCCCGAGCTCCGCTGCGTCGTGTTGCGCGAACGCGTCAACCCTACCGATGCCTATGCGCTAGAGTGGCAAATTCGTCAACTGCAGAAGGGCCAGCACGAGACCTTTGTCTTCCTGGGCAACTTGGGCGTCGGTATTAGCGCCGAGCGCCTCGCCGCCGGCGACTTTGATGGCTACGACGAGGTCTTTCTACTACTCGATGACACCGATGATTACGTGGGCGACGTCGAGACGCGATCCACCGCGCGCTGCCTGGCCATAAGCTTTCGCGGCACGCACGGGCAAGCGGGCCCGCGCTATAAGCAGCTGCTCGGCTATATGCGCGAACATAACCTGACACCCGCCGGTCCATCGCGCGAGATTGCCCTGATCGACGACATCATCAGCGACGACCCCACAACATACGTGACGCAGATCACGGTGCCCGTATCGCTAGGCTAGACCGAGCCTCGTCTCTAACTCGGTCAACGCCTCAAAAGCATCACGAGACGCACCTGCCGAGCGCTCACGTTCCGCAATGCGAATTCGCGCCATCAGGTGCTCTTTTGCCTGCCCTTGGGCGTGCCTCGTGCGCCCTTCCGCCTGCGAGCAATTGCGATTCTCTATATCCATTACGCCACCGGCACCTCACCGGTCGCAAGAATCTGCTCGAGTGCGTCCTCGTCCAGCACGGGTACGCCCAGCTGCTCGGCCTTGGTGAGCTTGGAGCCCGCTTTGGGACCGGCGACCAGATAGCTCGTCTTCTTCGACACGCTGCCCGAAACCTTGGCGCCGAGCACCTTGAGCGCCGCGCCCGCCTCGTCGCGCGTGCGGTTGACGAGTGTACCAGTGAGCACGAAGGTTAAACCCGCAAGCGGCTGTGCGT
>CABQZS010000110.1 GCA_902468695.1 uncultured Collinsella sp. | reverse complement strand
CGTGATCGCCGATGCTCCGGGCCTGCGCAGCCTACCGCTCGTGGGCCACGAGCGAGGTCTGGCGCGCGCTTTCCCCGAGATTGTCGAGGCATCGCGCGCGTGCCGGTTTGGCGATTGCACACATACCCATGAGCCGGGCTGCGCCGTTCGCGAGGCCGAGGACGCCGGGCAGATCGACAGCCTACGGCTGGAAACGTTCCAAAACTTGGCGTCATCCATGCGCGTGAGCGCTCAAATGCTCGATCCCGATGTTCATCTGTAATTGATTTTTCCTATGACAGCCGTCTCCCAACTGTTCAGGAGACGGCTTTTTTGCTGCGGAAAAGCCTCGAAACATGCAGTTTGCTGACGTGCTGACCAAAACCTTGCCACGAGCTTGACGGGCTGGTCAGCTTTTGGTCAGCGATTGGTTTGACATCGAAAACCAAGATTGCGATTGCGCCGCTTTGCACTCTGACCGCCCAGACAATGGTGGTACGGGCATTCGCCCGGCACTGCCATGAGAGGAGCGGCCGTGAACAAGAGCAAGCGCATCGCCATCAGTCTGGTCGCGGGCGTGCTCGCTGCTCTGCTCTGCATGGTTTACGGCTCGTCGATCCGCTCGCAAGCCGAACAGGTCCAGGCTGAGACCTTGGCCAAGTACGGTGGCGATCGCGTCGAGGTATGCGTCGCGGCGCGCGATATCGATGTGGGCGAGACCCTCGATGAGACCAATGTCATAACCCAGGAATGGCTGACAAGCCTGCTGCCGCGTGACGCGGTGACCGAGCTGCGCCAGGTGCGCGGCGACGTGACGACTTCGCGTATTCCCAAAAACGCCGTGATCTGCAATGTCTACACCAAGGCCGAGAGCCACAAGCTCGAGGTGCCTAAGGGCAAGGTCGCCGTTTCGGTGGCGGTCGATGCCGAGCACTCGGTCGGCGGCGCCACGGGCGTGGGCAGCTACGTGGATGTGTATGTGCAAAAAGACGGCGTAACCGATCGGCTGTGCGGCGCGTACGTAATCGATACCAGTGAGGATTCCGGTGCCACGCGCGAGGGCAAGATCGAATGGGTGACGCTGGCGGCTGACCCCGAAGACGTCAAGGAACTGCTGGGAGCTTCGGGCAAGGGAACGGTCAGCTTGACGATTCCCGCCACGGCGCGCGGCAAAAAGAGCGGAGGCGACGAGTGATGAAGGCGATCTGGCTTGCGTGCTGCGCGTGCGGCGATTACGGGCTGTTGCAGCGGGAAGTCGAGGGCCGTGATGCGGGTGCACAGGTGCTTCGCGTGGGTGACCTGGACGGGCTGATTTCCATGGCGCGGGCGTTTCCGTCGCGCCGCGGGGCTGCCATCATCGCGGCGTCTCTGTTTGATACCGAAGATGTGCGCAAGACTGTTGCGCGCCTGACGGCCGAAGGCCGCGTGAGTCGCGTGGTCGTGTTGATAGAAGCACTCGATCCGTCGGATATCGAGGGGCTGTTTCGCGCAGGGGCGACCGAGGTCATCGCTGCGCACAGTATATGCGGCAACGGGCGCGCGGGCGAGGGAGCGGTTGATTCCGATCGGCACATGACGATTGAGCCCGATGCTTTTGTTGATAGGGAACCCGGGGCGCCTCGCGCTACAAGAGGCCCGCGTGTTGATGATTATGGAAAAGCGGAAGCCGAGCATGGTCGGCGCCCCCGGAACCCCCTTGTATACGATGACGCTGGAGGGCCGGCGCAGCATGCTGGCGACTCCCCGGCTGTAGATATGGGATACGTGCACGGCGTGAATCTGGCGGATGAACTCGACGAAGTTGAGGGCTTTGCCGGGTGCGGCGAGTTGTCGCTGATGCAGCATGAGCAGATTGCGCAGAACGAACCTGCCTCGCAGACCGAACAAGCTGCCATGCCGGCTTGGACGCAGCGTGTGGTTGCGGCGGGGGAGACGGGGACGCTGCCACCGACGCCCGCTCCGCCTCCTCCGATGCCGCCGGCAGACGCTGCCGCTCCGCAGCATCGAGCTCCGGTCATCTGTGCCATTTCGGGTTCGGGCGGTTGCG
>CABQZS010000109.1 GCA_902468695.1 uncultured Collinsella sp. | reverse complement strand
GGTGCAGGCAGACCTTCCTGAGCTTGCCGATCTCGGAAGGCACGTGCAGACCTTTCGTCATGGCCTCCTACCTTTCTTTCGGGCCTTACTGGCCGAATGTATCAGCGCCCCTCCGTATGGGACGCTGCTTGCTGACAGCTCTAGTTATATCCAAAAACCACCTGCAATTCCACCTCGCCCCCGAACGGTCAGCAAAGTGCGATGAACGGTATATCGCATATGATTCCCCCATGATGCACTTCGGTTCTCTAAAGCAGGTTTTCAAAGGTAAATGTTCTTTTTCTAAGGAATTAAGCTAGATTGCACAAATATTTTCATGTTTAGGAATTGCATAGCTAAAACGGTTTTCTGCATATATATGTCGTTTGTCCATGATTCAATTTGGATTCGATTATATTCAGCTCGCAATCATTCTTATTCATACATCCTCACCAGTTGAGTATGGATATAGATTGTTTCTAAACGAGTTGGGCAGTTAGTTGCATGCCTTGGCAGCGTAAGAAGTAGGTAAAGATACCGTTCGCGCGATGCGTCCGTGCCACAGGTCGACTAAATTGAGACAATAGTGATTAGTGTTAGGCTACCGTCCCTTGTGGGGACTGAACGGACAGATGCATATGCCGAGCAAAATCGAAAAGAAGCAAGCCGCCGCAAAGCTGCGCAAACCGCCGCGCGACTTCTCGTACACGCAAAACCGAGAGCTCAGCTGGCTACGCTTTGACAACCGCGTGCTCGACGAAGCCTTCGACGAAACCGTTCCGTTATTCGAGCGACTAAAGTTCGTCTCGATCTTCGAGTCCAACCTCGACGAGTTCCTTATGGTGCGCGTGGGCGGCCTATCCGATCTGGCGGAGCTCAAAAAACAACCTGTCGACAACAAGAGCAATATGACCGCCTCCGAACAGGTCGATGCTGTCATGGCCGAAATGCCCGGGCTCCTTACCCGTTGGGAGTCCATCTTTAAGAGCATCGAGGGCAAGCTCGACACCTTGGGCGTTCACCGCGCCCACATCGATTCGCTTACGCCCGAGGAGCGCACCTTTGTAACCCGCTACTTCCAGGCCTACGTGTCGCCAGTCATCTCGCCGCTGGTCATCGATCCTCGCCACCCCTTCCCCAACCTGCGCAACGGCGCGCTCTATCTGGCCTGTGGTCTGGACGGCGCCACCGACGAGGAGAGCCTACTGGGCCTTATCGAGATTCCCGCCTCGATGAACCGCGTGGTCGAGATCCCCTCGCCCACCGGCACCTACTCCTACATCTTGCTCGAGGACGTTATCCTCGCCTGCCTGGACAGCTGCTTTGGCTCCTATAAGCCGCTGGATCGTGCGCTGATCCGCGTCACCCGCAACGCCGACATCGATCCGGACGGCGAGGGCGTCGAAGAGGAAGAGGACTACCGCCAGCACATGAAGCGCATTCTCAAGAAGCGCCTGCGCCTGCAGCCGGTAGTGCTCGCGGTCTCGGGGTCGCTCGAGAAGGCGACGCTCAAGACTATCCGCAAGGCGCTCGAGCTTTCGCGTCGCTCGGTCTTTACCTGCGATATCCCGCTCAACCTGGGCTACGTCTTTGGCATTGAGGGCAAGATTCCCGAGCACCTGCGCAACGAGCTGCTCTTTACGCCGTTTAGGCCGCAGCCCAATCCCAACATCGACATGACCCGCTCCATCCGCGAGCAGGTGCTGCAGCACGACAAGCTGCTCTTTTATCCCTACGAGGCCATGAACCCGTTCTTGGACCTGGTGCACGAGGCCGCCTATGACCCCGAGTGCATCTCGCTGCGCATCACGCTCTACCGCGTGGCAAAGCAGAGCCGTCTGTGCGAGTCGTTGATCGATGCTGCCGAGAACGGCAAAGAGGTCACGGTGCTCATGGAGCTCCGTGCCCGCTTTGACGAGCAGAACAACATCGAGTGGGCCGAGCGCCTGGAAGAGGCCGGCTGCACCGTCATCTACGGCTCCGAGGGCTTTAAGTGCCACTCCAAGATCTGCCAGCTCACCTATCGCGAGGGCATGGCGCTAACGCGCCTGACGCTGCTGGGCACCGGCAACTTTAACGAGAAGACGGCCAAACTCTACAGCGACTTTATGCTCATGACCGCCCACCCCGGCATCGGCGAGGACGCCAACCTGTTCTTCCGCAACCTGTCGCTGGGCAATCTGCGCGGCGATTACCGCTTCCTGGGCGTGGCGCCCGTAGGCCTCAAGCCGCTCATCATGCGCGGTCTGGATCGCGAGATTCAGCGCGCTCTCGCTGGCGAGCCCGCCCGCGTGTTCTTTAAACTCAACTCGCTCACCGACCGCGAGGTCATCGACAAGATCGCCGAGGCATCGTGCGCTGGAGTCCGCGTGGACATGATCATCCGAGGCATCTCGTGCCTCAAGCCCGGTGTTCCGGGCAAGACCGAGAACGTGCATGTCCGCTCCATCGTCGGACGCTTTTTGGAGCACGCCCGTGTTTACGCTTTTGGCGTGGACTCGGACATGATTTATCTGAGCTCGGCAGACATGATGACGCGCAACACCGAGCACCGCGTGGAGATCGCCTTCCCCGTGCTCGACCCCACCTGCCGCGCCCTGGTACACGAGTACATGGGCATGCAGCTGCGGGACAACGTGAAGGCCCGCAGCCTCACGAGCGACGGCACCTGGGTCCCCGTGGAGCGTGCAGAGGGTGAGAAACCCTTCAACTCGCAGGAAGCTCTACTGGAGCGTGCCTATCGCAACGCCGAGGCCGTCGAGGCAAAGCCCGCCCCAGCTCCTGATCCGCAGCCGACCACACCCAAGGTCCAAGAGGTCCAGGCGACCGTCATTGAGCCCGAGCCTGCACCTGCACCTCAGCCCGAACCGCAGGTCACCAAGCCCGTATCCGAGACGAGCGCCCGTCGCGATAAGCCCGCCGGCAAGACCAAGGCCATCGAGCGCCATCGCCCCGGTCGCGTGCGCATAGGCCTGGGCCTGATCGGCCTGGGTCTTAAGACGCTCATTACCGGCAAGACGAAATAGTCGTTTGTAGAAGCGCCCCGCATTTGAGGAAAGCCTCGGATGCGGGGCGCTTTTCCCTGCTACCATGGTGCGAGCAACAACGCGAATGACAGGCAGGAATATGAAGCTCACTATAGAATCGATGACCTACGGCGCCGACGGGCTGGCGCACGCCGACAACGGCAAGGCCGTCTTTGTGCAGGGTGCCGTGGCAGGCGACACCGTCGAGGCCGAGGTCGTACAGGACGGCAAGTCGTTCATGCGCGCCCGCACCACCGAGATTCTGGAGCCAAGCCCCGATCGCATTCAGCCTCCCTGCCCCTTCGTGGGCATCTGCGGCGGCTGCTCGTGGGGCAATCTCTCACGCACGGCACAGCTCGCCGCCAAGGAGCAAAACCTGCGCTCCACGCTCGAGCGCATCGGCAAGTTCGCTCCTGAGCAGGTCGATGAGTTGGTACAGCCCATCTGCCACACCAAGGACGACTGGGGCTACCGCAATAAAATCGAGCTCGAACCGACCGTCGTCAACGGTCGCGTGCGCCTTGGCATGCACGGTGTCGACCCCAGCAAAATCGTGACCGTCGATATGTGTCCGCTGTTCGATAAGCGCTTCCCGAAGGCACTCAAATCGGTCGTCGGCGCACTCAACTATCTAAGCGGCAGCCATGACTTGGGGCTCGAACGCGTGGGCATTCGCGCATCGCGCCGCACCAAGGCACTCGAGGTCGCACTCTGGACGCCCACAGGCTCCTTTCCGCGCTCGCAGGTCTCCCGCGTGCTGGCGGACGCCGCTCATCCCACGAGCATCGTGCGCGTGATGAGCAAGGGCGAAAAGAAGGCCCGCCGTGTCTCCAAGGTCGAAATGCTCGCCGGAGAGGGCTCATGGACCGAGAATATCGCCGAGGGTCAGATGCGCTTGTCTGCCCCGTCTTTTTTCCAGGTCAACACCAAGGGTGCCGAAATTTTGATCGAGCTTGTCATGGAAGCGCTCGACCCGCAGGAAGACGAGCTTGCCGTGGACCTGTACTGCGGTGCCGGCACCTTTACCCTGCCGCTCGCCCGCCGCTGCGACTTTGTCGCTGCCGTCGAGGCCTACGGCCCCGCCGTGCGCGATCTACGCCGCAACCTCGAGATCAACAAGCTCGATAACGTCGACGTCATCGGCGGCGATGCCGTGCGCGAGTTCCCTGACCAGGATGCCGACGTCTTGGTGGTCGACCCGCCGCGCGCAGGCCTCGCCCCCGAAGCGATCGACCTTATCGCCAGCACGAGTGCTCGCGATGTCGCCTACGTGAGCTGCGACCCGGCCACCCTGGCGCGCGATCTTAAACGCTTTGTCGAGGAAGGCACTTTCTCTCCCATCAAGATCACACCGGTCGACCTATTCCCGCAAACCTTCCACTGCGAAACGGTCGTCCACCTCAAGCGCAACTAGACTGTTTGCCCAAGACCACGCCCGATGATTTTCTGAGACGGGGATAAAAATAAATTTGCTCCGAATGATTATTTAAGGCTCTGTTAGACCAGGATTGACATGCCGACCTGCCGGCTAACTCGCCGTCTCCCCGTCGGGCGCCGGCGTCTTGACCCTC
>CABQZS010000108.1 GCA_902468695.1 uncultured Collinsella sp. | reverse complement strand
TGTGCCTGGCCGGCGGCGAACAGCTGGCTGGCGTTCATGCCGCCCATGCCACCTGCCATGCCCATGCCCATAAAGCCTGCCATCGCGCCGTTGGGGTTGGCGGCTGCCGCGCGCATTGCGTCGCTCTGGGCGCTGGCAATGTTGGCTGCCGCCATGGTGGGATCGCGCATGACCGCGGCCTTCTGCAGGTCCTTGATCATCTGCTCGTCTTCTTGCGAGGCGGCGATGGAGTTGACGCCAAAGCTCACGATCTCGACGCCGCGCAGGTCACGCCAGTCGGCAGAGAGGACCTCGTTGAGCGCGCGGGCGAGCTCGGTGGTGTGGCCGGGGATGGCGCTGTAGCGGATGCCCATCTCCGAGATCTTGGCAAAGGCGGGTTGCAGGGCGGTGAGCAGCTCGGACTTAAGCTGGCTGTCGATCTTGTCGCGCGTGTAGCTATCGGTCACGTTGCCGCATACGTTGGTGTAGAACAGCAGCGGGTTGGTGATGCGGTACGAATACTCGCCGTTGCAGCGCACGGAGATGTCGACGTCCAGGCCAATGTTGTTATCGACCACGCGGAAGGGCACGGGCGAGGCGGTGCCGTATTTGTTGCCGATGATCTCCTTGGTGTTGATGAAGTAGACGCGCTGGTCCTTGCCTGCATCGCCGCCAAAGGTAAAACGGCTGCCGATATTGGCGAAGGTCTCCTTGATGGAATCGCCCAGGTTGCCGCTAAAGACGCTCGGCTCGCTGCCGGTATCGAAGACGAACTCACCGGGCTCCAGCGCGACTTCGATGATCTTGCCGTTTTGCACCACGAGCATGCCTTGTCCGTCGTTGACGGCGATGACCGAGCCGTTGGAGATGACGTTGTCCTCGCCGCGCGTGTTGGAGCTGCGGCCACCGGTACGTTTGCTGCCCTTGCAGGCCAAGACGTCAGCAGGCATCGATTCGCAGTAGATAAATTCCTTCCACTGGTCGGCCATGACGCCGCCGGCAGCTCCCAATCCAGCTTTCAAGAGTCCCATGGTGATCTTCCTTTCTCGTCAAAGGCCGGGTGGTATTGGTTGGATTGCTTAGTCGTCCTTGTCGTCTTTCATGACAACGGTGGTCTCGGTGTGGCTGAAGGTGTCGTGTTTCTCGGTCAGGTCGAGCTCGCCACAATACTCATCGGCACAGGTTGCTTCGTTGGCCGTCTTGAGCTGGCCTACCAGTAGCACGTCTCCGATAATCACGATGATCAGCGGCGCGATGATATTGATGAGGATGCCCTCGATATCAAAGGTGAGGTAATCCGGATCGAAGGCGTATTCCCCCATAAAGAGAATCTGGGAGAGGATAAATCCGATCATAAAGAACAGCACCGAGGCGATGGCGAGCTTGGGCTTGGAGCAGGGGAGCTCGCCGACCAAGCGGCCGGTCTGGCCGTTCATGGCAAACAGGTAGCTCTTGCCGTTCCACGAGGTGGAGAGCATCCAGACGGGGAACAGGGCGTAGTCGCTGTCTTCCCAGGTGTAGTCGAGCTGCTTGCTTTCGACCGTGGCATCGTCGTATTCGTCGACGACGGTCTCGCGCAGGGCCGAGATCGTGCTTTCTTCCATACGGCGCTCGGCGCGCGCCTTGCAGGTCTCGCAGTCCTCGTCGTAACGGTTGGCGATGTAGCCGGGCATATATGCGACCGAGAACGGACGCAGTGCGTCGTAGTCAAACGGCTCGATGGCGTCCATGTGGCCGTCGGGCATCTTGGATGATCCGTCGACGGGCACGCGCTTAAACGAGATATTGCCCTTGCGATAGGCATCGTAGTGGTCGGTGGTCGTGACGGTGCGGTCGGATTCCTCGGTCACGGTCTCGTTGGTCGCGTCAAAGTACACTTCGCCATCCACGCGGGCGCCGTAGAGCCAAAACGGCACGTAGACACCTTGGACCTCGTCGATGTGGTTGCCGGTGACAAAGCTCTTGGGCAGCAAGATCTTGCCCTTGTAGTGTTCCTTGAGTGCGGCCGTGACGTCGTCGCGCCCGAGCTTAAACGGAATCACCAGGTCGGGCGAGAAGTCGCCCGAGAGCTGACCGGGCGCCACGGCGGAGTTGCCGCAGTACGGGCAGGTGGTGACGGCGACGGTGCCGTCGGACACGAGCTCGGCGCCGCACGACGAGCAGATGTAGCCGGCGTTTTGGGCAAGCTCCTGCACCGCGTCGTCGGCGACGGGCTTGGGCGTTGCGGCTGCCGCATCGGCTTTGGCGTCGGCCTTGTCCTGGCGCTCGCGATAGAGGGCCTCGACTTCTTCGATTTCAAAACGAGAATCGCAGTAGTCGCAGACGAGCTTTTGCTCGGCACTGGCAAAGTGAAGGGGGCCGCCACACGCGGGGCATTGATAGTTGATGCTCTCAAAGGCCATGATCGGTCCTTTCCGTGCCGGAGGCTATGCGCCGATGGCGCCGCCGCAGTATTCGCAGCGCCCGCTGGCATCGGGAATGGTGGTGGCTCCGCAGAAGGGGCAGGTCACCGCGGTCTTGGGGGCCTTGGCGGCCACGACGCTGTCGCGCGTCTCCTGGCGCAGCTGCACCAGCGCGTCGCGGACCTTGGTTGCCTGGCGCTTGGCCTCGCGGTATTCGATGGAACCGCGCTGATCGATGGTGGAGTCGTTCACGCGCAGGTTGATCTCGGTGAAGTACGGCGTGTTGACGTGGATGGTCAGATTAAAGTCGTAATCCAGGTCGTAGCGCGGCGGGTTGTAGCTCTCGCGCTCGCCGTCCTTGGTCTCGCGGTAGATCTCGGTGCGATGCTCGTCGATATCCATATCGCAGCCGAGTACCTGCGAGAACTCGATGATGTCGGGATTGGCGTCGCGCCAGCGGCTCTGCGAAGTGATGATCAGCAGGCCCGCGTCCTCATCGAGCATAATATTGGTGCGCCCGGCAGAAAGCGTGCGCGTGGGGTTGAACGAAGACAGGCGTTCGGCGTTGGCCTCGCGGTAGGCGAGTTGCTCACGGATATCGTCCGCGGTGCTGGAGCGATAGCCGTGAAAGTAGGGGGAGAGCTTGCCGGCGCACTCTTTGCACAGGTAGCCTTCATTGATTTTTGTCTTACCTAGAAGTCCCAGCTCGGTACCGCAAATCGCGCACTCTTTCTTCTCGAACATCTTGTCAAAGAAGCCCATGGCTGCCTCCCATCAACAGGTAGCGTGTGTCACTTTTGATGATGGGGGAGTGTGCGATTCTTCGCGATACCCAGACGGCTCAAGGAGTCTCCACAACTGGGACACATGGCCCATTTTTGACTAGTCATTGGGGACGTTCTTAAACGACTAGTCGCGGGGGACACTCTTCGGCCACTCATTGGGGACGTACTTAAATGAGTGGTAGTTGGAGACACTCCTGGCCGAGCTAGAGATCGCGCGTGCCCCTTCTGGTCCATGCGGCTCAAAATCGCGGCGTGATGTGGACGGCTGGGGTCGAATTGGCAACATTTCGAGCCTGGCTTCGATATTGAGACTGGTTCTTTATTAAAATGGAATTCCAGACAATTGAGCGGCCGGGGGTTAACCATGAGGGGCATGGGAGACACAACCGCATATCTGCGTCGGGGCATTCGGGAGATTATATGCCTGGCGCTGTTCTTCTTCACGTTTTTGGCGTGCGAGTATCTCTTTGATGTGCGCATAGCCGAGTTCGTGCCATCGAGTGAGGTCGTCATCTACGAGAGCATCGTTGTCGGCGCGAGCGTGATTGGCTTTTTCGTGCGCCCATTTCTGTACTATCGCCTTCCCCAGACGATCGATGCGACGAGCGATATTACAGGCGTGCTGTTGGTATCGGCGTTGCTGCTGATGATTACGGCAGTGCGGTTTGAGGTAGTAATTGCCGGCGGCCTGGTGGCGTGCTGCGCCCTGGGCTATTGCGGATCGACCGCCCATGCCAATCTTGCGCGGCGTTTTGCGCAGACGCCCTGCCTGGCGCGCGCCGCCGCACTTTCCTATGCCATGGGCGTTCTGGTACAGGTGATCAACCACATGGTGATGCCTGTCGGTATTCCTCAGCAGGCTGTTCTGGTCGTCTGTGCGATCGCGCAGGTGGCGTTGCTCCACGGTGCCCGACGCGCCAAGCTGCGCGACGAGTCCGACCCCAACTTTGAACCCAGTGCTGCCGGGCTTTCGGTAGATGCTCTGGAATATGGCGCCAAGTGGCATGACGATCCCGAGGCAAAGGCGGCATTCCGTCGCGCCGTAGTTCGCCTGACCGTGGCGACGGCGTATCTTTCCAGCGTATTCGCCGCTCTCACCGCGGGCTTCACGACCTTGCATGCTGTCGGAGCCGTCGATTTGGGCGATTGGCCGCGCCTGCTGCTTGTCGTGAGCTCGTTGGTCGCTGGCGCACTATTTGACCTGCACGGCCGCTCGTATATGAATATCGGCATGACATGTGCCGCCATACTGTCCACGCTTTCGTTCTTTGTGCTCATCGTCGACGGCAATGGTGGCAACGAGCTCGCTGCCACGATCATTTTTTATCTGGGCTCGGGCTTTTTCGTGGTGTTCTTTACCACAAAATATGCCGCCGTCTCGCTCTATGCGCGCTGGTCATATTTTTGGCCGTGCATGGGTCGCGTCGTCAACAACGTGTGCTCGATGCTCGTGACGGCGCCGGCGGTGGCGATTATCTCGAGTCAAAACGTGCTGGCTGCGGTCGGTGCGGCGCTCGTGATGTTTGTGGGCATTGCGATTACGCTGCTGGGGCAGTTGGGGCAACGAGCCGATGATGCCGTGATGCAGGATGGCCTGCCGCTTGCCACCGACGATCTTGGTGGGGATCTTGCGCCCACATGCTCCGACCCCGAGCCCGTGGAGGCAGCGGAGCTCACGTCCGATGAACGCCTCGATGCTTTCGTCGCCACCTTTGGGCTTACAGAGCGCGAGCGCGATATTCTTGAGGTATTGGTCGTTTCGGACCAGAGCGTTCAGGACATCGCCACAACGCTCTTCCTTTCGCGCTCCACGCTCTATCGCCACATTTCCTCAATCAACAAGAAGACCGATACCGCCTCGCGTGTGGCCCTTATCAACTTCTTCTGGTCCTGGACGCCCAAGGACTAGCTAATTTCCCAATAAGTTGCGGTGGAATAGTCCCTAAATTAAAGTCGCGCGGCCTTAAACAGGAACTATTTCACCGCAATTGCTGAGGGGATAGATTGCGGCAGCGGCAGAGGCAACGGCAGCGGCAGAGGCGTTGGCAGCTGTGGTAGTGGCAACGGCAACTGGCAGGGTGTTTTCCGTCTGCTTGCTACAGCAGCTCGCCTTGGCGTGCAATGTAGCGGCGCTTTGCCAGCTGAGTGAGCGCGATGTAGGCGGTGACGATGCCGACGAGCAGCGCGAAAAAGCTCGCGGGCAGTGCCATGAGGCCGAGCGCATCGGCGATGGGGCTTGCCGGCAGCCATGTGACGAGCGCCAGGCCCAGCACGGTAAGAACGCACAGTGCGGGCGCGGCGTGGTCGCGCGGGCTCGGCAGATGCGGGGAGCGCAGCATGTGGACCACGAGTGTCTGCGACCACATGGACTCGACAAACCAGCCGCTCTGGAAGAGCGCAGCAAAGGTCGCCATACCCGCGACGTCGCCCGCGGCGGCAAACTCGGGCCAGCTTGAGTCCACGGCGGCGGGGCACACGACAAAGAAGAGCGCGGCGAAGGTCACGATGTCAAACAGCGAGCTCACGGGGCCCAGCTCGAGCATAAAGCCCTTGATGGACGCGGCGTCCCAGGCACGCGGGCGGGCAGTCCAGGCGTCATCGACGGTGTCCCACGGCAGCGCGATGCACACGATCTCGTAGACCAGCGACAGCAGTACCAGCTGCAGGGCGCTCATGGGCAAAAACGGCAAGAACAGGCTCGCGACGGTCACGGATAGCACATTGCCAAAGTTGGAGCTCACCGTGGTCTTGAGGTACTTGAGCAGGTTGCCGTAAGTGCGGCGGCCTTCGATGATGCCGCGCTCGAGCACGCCCAGGTCCTTCTGAAGCAAGATGATATCGGCGGATTCCTTGGCAATATCGACGGCCGAATCGACCGAGATGCCGCAATCGCTCGCACGCATGGCGGCGGCGTCGTTGATGCCGTCGCCCATAAAGCCCACGGTGTGGCCGAGCATCTCGCGCATGACACGTACCAGGCGCGCCTTCTGCAGCGGCGAGAGCTTGGCGAAGAGGTTGGTTTTCTCGGCGCGCTCGGCAAGTTCGGCGTCATCGAGCGCATCGATCTCGGAGCCGAGCAAGACGTTGCTCGCATCGATACCAATCTGCTCGCAGACGGTGGCGGCGACGCGGTCGTTGTCGCCGGTTAGGACCTTGACCGCCACGCCCTTGGCCTCGAGGGTGGCGACGGCGCCCGCGGCACTTGCTTTGGGCGGATCGAGGAAGGCCAAAAAGCCCATCAGCACCATGTCGCACTCGTCGGCGATGCCAAACTCGCCCACGCAGCGCGGATTGGTCTTCTGCGCCACGGCAATTACGCGTAGACCCTCGGCGTTAAGTCCGGCGATCTGCTTGCGAATCTGGGCGAGCTTCTCGTCGGTGAGCGGCTGGGCGATGCCATCGATCTCGACAAAGGAGCAGATCTCGAGCATTTCCTCGGCAGCGCCCTTGGTAACCATCTGGGTTTTGCCTTGGGCGTCGGCGACAACTACGCTCAGGCGGCGGCGCGAGAAATCGAAGGGAACCTCGTCGACCTTGGTATAGCGGTCGCGCAGACTCTGGCCCAGCATGGAATCGGGCACGACGGTCGAGGGCGTCACATCGGCGCGGTCGATTACGGCCAGGTCGATAAGGTTTTTGAGGCCGGTTTGGAAGAAACTATTCAAAAATGCATGGCGCAGCACGCGTGCATCTTCGTTGCCGTCGGTGCTGAGATAGCGCTCGAGCACGATGCGGTCTTCGGTGAGGGTGCCGGTCTTGTCGCAGCACAGGACGTCCATCGCGCCGAGGTTTTGAATCGCCGGCAGCTCCTTGACGATAACCTGGCGACGGGCGAGGTCTTTGGCGCCCTGCGATAGGCTCGTGGTCACGATAACGGGAAGCATCTGCGGCGTGATGCCCACGGCCACGCTCGTGGCGAACAGAAGCGCGTCGATGACGTTGCCCTTGGTGGTGGCGTTGATGGCAAAGACGGCCGGCGCCATAACGAGCATGAGGCGTACGAGCAACATGGAGACGCTCGAGACGCCGCGGTCAAACGCGCTCTTTTCGCCGCGCCCGTTGAGCATCTTGGCGATGCCGCCCAGGTAGGTGTCCGAGCCGGTGGCAACGACAAGCGCCATGGCGGCGCCGTTTTGCACGGAGGTGCCGGTAAAGACGATGTTCTTGCAGGCAGAGAGTGGCAGTGCGGAGCCGTCGGCGCCCTCGACGACGGTGGCGGCGGTGGTCTTCTCGACGGCCTCGCTCTCGCCGGTGAGTGCGGACTCGATCACAAACAGGTCGCGCGCGGTGATGATGCGGGCATCTGCCGGCACCATATCGCCGGCAGAGAGGCGGATTACATCGCCGGGGACGAGCTCGTCGAAGGGGATCTCGATGCGCTCGCCGTCGCGCAGGGCGGTGCAAGTGTTGGAGACCAGGTCCTTGAGGGCCTCTGCCGCATTGCCGCTGCGGGCTTCCTGGATAAACTTCATGCCGCCCGATACCAGCAGCATGATGCCTATGACGATGACCGTGGAGGGGTCGCGCTGCGGTTCGGGCACGGCGAGCACGTCGATGTAGAGCGAGACCAGCGCGAGCGCGGCGAGGATGCCGGCGAAGGGATCGATGAACGCGTCGGCGATGCGGCGGGCGAGCGTTTTGGTCGTTGCCTCGATGGTGTTGGGGCCGACGGCGTTCAGGCGCTCGGTTGCCTGCTCGACGGTGAGGCCGTTTGCCGTGGCGTCAAGCAGTACGAGGGCGTCCTCGGCACTATGGGTGGCGGCGAATATGGTGTTCTTGGGCAGGCCGGTATGAGCGGCAGGGCGCGCTGTGCGGCGGCGCTTGGAGATGGCTTCGAGTACCGTGACGGTTTTGAGCATCAGCATAGGGTCCTCCTTGTTGAAGGGAGTTAGCGTACGTGTCGTATTTGCTTCAAAAAACCTAGATGTCGCTCACGTCAAGCTCTTGAGCCCACAAAGGGTGCAGCGCGCCTTTGTGGTGGTTTTGGCGATCTGCCGGTGGCGTTTATGCGTGTGCGGAGTCCTCGCGGCGTGCCGAGGGCGACATGCAGGTTTTTCGACTAGGACTGCC
Source organism: uncultured Collinsella sp. (assembly GCA_902468695.1). Classification (GTDB taxonomy): domain Bacteria; phylum Actinomycetota; class Coriobacteriia; order Coriobacteriales; family Coriobacteriaceae; genus Collinsella. The sequence goes on along the minus strand of CABQZS010000108.1, from coordinate 8,198 downwards.
TTCCATGGCACACCTCCTAAAGGCTGAGCGCAGCGCGCTTTGGGTATCTCGTACCCCTTTTTAATCCGCCCGTATTCTTGATGAGGGGGTTTGACATGTCAACCCCATTGTTCGGAAAACCATTCCCTTTGACAAAGCCTTTACAGAATGCCGTGGCCTCAAAGCACGCCCACATCGACGCCTCGCCTGCGCTAAACTGAAGAGCACGTACGCGATTACGAGAGGAGCCCGCATGGAGGCTTACAAGCAAGAGTTCATCAAGTTTATGGTTGAGTCCGACGTTCTTAAGTTCGGCAGCTTTACGCTCAAGAGCGGCCGTCAGTCCCCGTTCTTTATGAACGCCGGCGCTTACGTGACGGGCTATCAGCTCAAGAAGCTGGGCGAGTATTACGCCCAAGCCATCCACGATAACTTTGGCGACGACTTTGACGTCCTGTTTGGGCCGGCCTACAAGGGTATTCCGCTGGCTGTTGTTACCGCCATTGCCTACCACGAGCTGTACGGCAAGGAGGTCAAGTACTGCTGTGACCGCAAGGAGGCCAAGGACCACGGTGCCGATAAGGGCAACCTGCTGGGTTATGAGCCCAAGGACGGCGACCGCGTGGTCATGGTCGAGGACGTTACCACCAGCGGCAAGTCCATCGACGAGACCTATCCCAAGGTCAAGGCTGCTGCCGATGTCGAGATCAAGGGTCTGATCGTGTCCCTCAACCGCATGGAGGTCGGCAAGGGTGGCGTGACCACCGCGCAGAAGGAGATCGAGGCAAAGTACGGTTTCCCCGTCGCGAGCATCGTCTCCATGGCCGAGGTCGTCGAGACCCTCTACAACCACGAGATCGACGGCAAGGTTGTCATTGACGACGAGCTTAAGACCGCCATCGACGCCTACTACGAGCAGTACGGAGCTCAGGAGTAGTTACGGCGTTTTACCAAACGCCGTAACCGGTCGACGCTGCGCGCCGCCCAGAGCGACAATTTGTCATTCAAAAGGCGAGGCATGACCAGAAGGTCAATGCCTCGCCTTTTTCATGCCAACTTGTTCGCTCTGGACGTCGCTCGCTGTCCGTCCTCTACTTGCGGCGTTGTTTTGCTCCGGACAAAATGCGGCCCACTTGCTGTTGTTGCCAGAACATCGGCGTTGCCGGGCCGGCACTTGGGGACGTTCCTTTTCTGCCGGTACCTTGGGACACTCCCAACGACTACCCGCAAAATGAGCGTGGATAATCTCCCGGTTTTGGTCTATGTACGGCCTCAAAGTGGGAGATTATCCACGCTCGTCGCTACTTGAGCCCGGGCAGGCGGGTGTAGGGGAATGAGCGCTCTAGGAATTCGGAGCAGCGGTCGTAATCTTTGGCGAAGTAGCTGCTGTAGAGCGAATCGAGCACGTATTGCACGGCGATGTGGCTGGCGAACTGCGTGATGCGATGCGTCATGCTCTCGTGGTCACTCACCGTAAGGTAGGCGGCAAAGCCAGGGTGAATGCGCGCGCAATAAGGCGTGCCGATGACGATGACCGGGACATGCCGACTGCCGAGAATCGGCAAGATTTTCTTGAGGTTGGGCGCAAGGCCGCTGTAGGAGATAACGATCGCCGCGCGGTCTGAATCCGAGGCAAGCGCCGTGCGCACCTGTGCCTCGATGTTGCCGTAGCATGTGGCGCTCTTGCCGGCCGAGAGCAGGCGATCGCGGAACATTCCCGCTGGATAGAGGTTGTGCGAGCCCGTGTAGATGTCGACCTGTCGGGCGTTCGCGATGAGCTTGGCGGCGTGGTCAAGCTGCATGGGGTCGAGAAGCTCCTGTGTTTCGGCCAGCGTGGTCTGGTAGAGCTCCTCCATGCGCTCCATAACCTGCGCAGGGGTGGATGTGGCGTCGAAGGGAAAGTTGATATCCACGTCGCGTCGGTTGCCAGGCGGATGAGCTCGACCTTGAGGTCCTTAAAGCCCTCGAGGCCGAGCTTTTTGCAAAAACGGTGCACGCTCGCAACAGAAACGTTGGTGCGCGCGGCAAATTCCTTGATGGAGAGTCTGCGGATGTCCTCGCCCATGGCAAGGGCCGAGATGCCGAGCTGTTGCTCGGTAGGGGTAAGGCCCTGGGCCTCGGAAATCTTGCGTTTGATATCCATGCGAACTCCCGCATTCGCCAAACCTACCAAAAAGGGATGGGTTTATTTTGGCACGTTTCGGTCGGTATCAGGAAGTGTCAGGGACGGGGCGGCGGCAGGACTCGAGAGCGAAAAGAAGTATCGGGTTTGGTGCGCCCGCTCCTGCCCGTCCCGTGCGCAGGCGATACTCGGCCTATCGACCCGCGATGCAAAGGAGATGCTCGTCCCACGAGCACTACTGGGAAGGGCTCGCGATTCGAGTCCCCACCTTAGCATTTGAACCATTTGGCACTATAATTACCGTAGGCATGCGCACAACGTTGCGCTTAATCAAGAGGAGAAAACGTATGGGTCTGTTTGACATGTTCAAGAAGAAGGCTGAGCCCGCGGCTGCCGCTGCTCCTGCCTCCATCTCTACTTCTGCCGGCGCCGACGTGCTGTGCTCGCCCGTCAAGGGCAAGGTCATCAAGATGGCCGACGTGCCCGATCCCGTCTTTGGTGGCGAGGTTCTGGGCAAGGGCTGTGCCGTGTGGCCCGAGGACGATCTGGTCTACGCTCCCTGCGACGGTAAGGTGACCGTCACCATGGGTCACGCCGTGGGTCTGCAGTCCGATAGCGGCATCGAGGTTCTGGTGCACGTTGGCGTCGATACCGTCAACATGAACGGTGACGGCTTCGAGGGCTTCGTCAAGGCCGACGACGTCGTGAAGGCCGGCCAGCCCATCCTCAAGATCGACCGCGCCAAGATCGCCGCTGCCGGTTACAAGGACTGCGTCGTGGTGGCCGTGTCCAACACCGCCGAGTTTGCCGATGTCGAACTCGCCGTCGAGGCCGACTCCGCTGTCGCCGCCGGTGACGCCATCGTTAAGGTCGTCCGCAAGTAAACTGCGGCATCCAAAGGATGTGCAAGGGTAGTCGGGTTTTCCGGCCACCTTTTTTATTGCACCGCGGGAAAGCGTTTTATTGCACGTTGGGCGGGCTTGCAAACCGTTCGGACGCTAAAACGAACCGACCGTGCCTTCGCGTTGCCGAGGGTGTTCATAAGTGGATAGTATGGGCTTACTTATTACAACGTGCGCCGCGTTCGGGAAGCGCGGTGCCGCTCATTGGGAGGAACAACATGAAAAAGAAGCTGCTGCTTGCGCCCCTCATGGCCGTTTTGGTTGCATGTGTGGTCGTGCTTTCCGGTTGCGGAGGCCCTTCGGTCGAGGAACTCATTACCGAGGATCTTACGACTCAGTTTGACGAGGTCAAGAACGGTGGCGACGACTTCCTCTCTGGTCTGGAGGAGGCTTCGGGCGACGAGTTCGAGCAGCTGGGTATCGATCCCAAGGAGTATGCCAAGACCTATCTCGAGGGCTTTGACTACAAGATCGGCGACGTGACGGTCGACGAGGACAAGGGCGTCGCGACCGCCGAGGTCTCTATCACCTGCAAGTCCATGAACAAGATCGTCGAGGACTTCTCCACCCAGTATCAGGAGAAGGTCGCCGCGCTTGACACGGTTCCTTCCGATGACGAGCTGTACAAGATGGCCGGTCAGGTTATGGTCGATGTGACCAAGGCCACCGAGCCCAGGAAGACCACGGTTATCTTCAAGTACACCTGCAACGACGATGGCGAGTGGTCTGCCGACGACTCCGTCAACTCCGAGATGATGGATGCAATGCTGAGCTAGGGGGGGGGTTACGCGGTAGTTCGTTACGGCGTTTTACCAAACGCCGTAACTGCTCGACGCTGCAAACGCCCCTAAGCGGCAATCTGACGTTCAATTTCAAGGGCGCGACCAGAAGGTCAGCGCCCTTTCATTTCACGTCACCTTGCTCGCTTAGGGGCGTTTTCGCTGTCCGCCCTCTACCTGCGGCGTTGCCATGGTGGTCATTGGGGCGGCACTTGGGGACGTTCCTTTTCTGCCGGCAGTTGGGGACACTCCTTTGGTGCAGGGGGCAGCTAAAAGAGTTCCGTCCCACATTAGCTACCCGTGGGCGGGATGAGCGGTTACTCGCCCAGAATCAGCGCCGCGAGCTCTGCCTGGCTATCCACCACGTAGTCGGCGCCGGCGGCTTCCAGCTCTGCGCGGCCGCGGAAGCCCCAGCTAACGCCCGCACTCTTAAGGCCGGCGTTGTGGCCGGTCAGGATATCGACATTGGAATCGCCCACATAGAGCGTGGTCGACGGATCGGCGCCTAGCTCTTTCATCACATGCAGCGTAACAGGTGCCTCGGGCTTGGGAGGAAACGCATCGACGCGGCCCTGTACCAGCGCAAAGCGCTCGGAACCAAAATACTTCTCGATAAGCGGGGCCGCCGAGATGTGGTCCTTGTTGGTGAGCACGGCAAGCTGAACGCCCGCGGCGCGTAGGCGGTCGAGCATCTCGATCGTGCCGGCATAGGGAGCGGTGTGGTCCTCCTTGTGCTCGCCGTAGTAAGCCCTAAACTCGGCAAGCGTTTGCTCAAACATACGGCTGTCGCCCGCATACTCGGCGGGCATAAAGCGTTCAACCAGCTTGAGCATGCCGTTTCCCACCTTGTAGCGGTACTCGTCAACGGCAAACGTGGGCCAGCCGTGCATCTTGCAGGTATGGTTGCCGGCGGCCGCCAGATCCTCGAGCGTGTTGAGAATGGTGCCGTCCAGGTCAAAGATCACATGGGAAAAAGCTGCTGCCATGGGTGCTCCTGCCGCTTGAGTTGTAAAACGCACCCCATAATACTGGGCATGCGTGCCGGACATGTTTGGAATCTGAATATCTTTAATAGCCCTGAGCCTTTGTCGTTAGCAAATCCTCGGCAGCTGTTCTCCCACGAGCATGTCGAGGATGCGGGTCGAGCCCCAGCCGGTGCGTACGCGCACGGCGGGTCGAGCGCTCGATCCAAGCGGCACCACGCGGCCGATAATCGCGGCGTTCTCGCCGTAGCGGGCGGAACGCATGGCGGCTAGAGCCGCATCGGCCTGCTCGGCCGGCACCACGGCGACCATCTTGCCCTCGTTTGCCACCTGCAGCACGTCATAGCCGAGCATTTCGCAAGCCGCCTGCACATCGGGACGCACGGGCACGGCATCCTCGTCGACCTCCATGGCAACATTGCTGGCCTGGGCAAACTCGTTGAGTGTGGACGCCAGGCCACCGCGCGTGGGGTCGCGAAAGCAGCGTGTGTCGGGTGCCGCGGCAAGCACATCGGCAATCAGGTGGTTGAGCGGCGCGGCGTCGCTTTCGATCGTGCTCGAAAACGCCAGGCCCTCGCGTTGGCTCATGATGGCGATGCCGTGGTCGCCCAGCGTACCCGATACCAGAATGACATCGCCGGGCTGGCAGTTGGCGCCGCTGAGCGCCATGCCCGTGGGAACCTCGCCCACGCCGGCGGTATTGATATAGACACCGTCGGCCCCGCCGCGCTCAACCACTTTGGTGTCGCCGGTGATAATCGCCACGCCCGCCTCACGCGCCGTCTCGGCCATCGTCTGCACAATCTGGCGAAGCTTATCCATGGGATAGCCCTCTTCGAGGATAAAGCCGCACGACAGGTAGCGCACGTTGGCGCCCGAGGTCGCGACGTCGTTGACGGTTCCGCACACGGCGAGGCGGCCGATGTTGCCGCCGGGGAAGAACTGCGGCGAGACTACAAAGCTGTCGGTTGACATGGCGATGCGCCCGCTCGCGGGCAGCGCGGCGACGCCGGCATCGTTGCCTTCGAGCAGCTCGGGCGACCCAAAGGCATCTAAAAAGACCTCATCGATGATGCGCTTCATCATCTGTCCGCCAGAGCCGTGGCCCAACAGGACGGTGCTATCGGTGATGCTATGGGACATATCCAAAACTCCAATCGTGGGTGGTGTCGGTGTGCGGGTGCGTCCGGGCTAGTCGCGATAACGGTAGTGTGCCGCGCAGCTGCCTTCGGAGCTCACCATACACGGTCCGACAGGATGCTCGGGCGTGCAGGTGCGGCCAAAAAGCGGGCAGCCGCTCGGTGCAATGGCCCCGCGAAGCACGTCGCCGCAGCGGCATCCGCGCGGCTCGACCGTCGGCTCAATGGGCACGTCAAAGCGAATGCGGGCGTCAAAGCGCGAGAACTCGGGGCGGATGGAAAGGCCCGAGTTGGCAATCGGCCCCAGCCCGCGCCACGTGGTGTCGCACGGCTCAAATACCTGCTCGACCAGCTGGCGCGCCACGGGATTGCCGTCGGCATTGACGCCGCGACGGTAGGCGTTGTCGATCGCGAGCCTGTTCTCGACAACCATCTGGACCAACATGCAGATGCCCTGCAAGATGTCGACCGGCTCAAATCCCGTGACCACGCCCGGGGTATCGAACTCCTTGACCAAAAAGCTAAAAGGCGCCAAGCCCGTGATGGTGGCGACGTGCCCCGGCAGGATAAATCCGTCGATGGCGGTCTCGGGATCGTTGGCGATGGCGCGCAGCGCCGGCGGCGTGGTCTTGTGGGCGCAATAGACCGAGAAGTTCTGGAGTCCGCGTGCATCGGCCTCCAAAATGGCGGCGGCGATGGTGGGCGTTGTGGTCTCAAAGCCCACGCCCATAAAAATGACCGGGCGATCGGGGTTTTGCTCGGCGATATCGAGCGCGTCGAGCGGGGAGTAGACGATGCGGATGTCGCGCCCTGCCGCCTTTTGCGCAGCGAGCGAGGTGGACGATCCGGGCACGCGCATCATGTCGCCAAAGGTGGTGATGATGGCGCCGTTTATGTTGGCGAGCGCGATTGCATGGTCGATGTCGCGGTTGGCGGTGACGCAGACCGGGCAGCCCGGTCCGCTCAGCAGCTTGAGCCCGGCCGGCATAATGGAGCGAAAGCCATAGCGCCCGATGCTCACGGTATGCGTGCCGCAGACTTCCATAAGGTTGATGGCGCGGTCGCCGACAAGCTCATGAATGCGCTCGATGAGCTCGCGAGCCAGATTGGGATCGCGGAATGCCGAGAAGTCGATACCGGAGCGAGCCGGCTGTTCGGGCGCCACTAGTAAGCCTCCGCCGGGTTGGTGGCAAGCTGGTCTTCTTCGACCAGCTCGGACATAGCATTAACAAGCTCGAGCGTTTCCTGTGCTTCCTGCTCGTCGACAATTTGGATGCCAAAGCCGGCGTGTACGAGAATATAGTCGCCAACCTGCGCCGTCGGCACGAGTCGCAGCGACACGGGGCGCTCGATGCCCATCATGTCGACGGTGGCCTTGAGGTCGTCGTCGCGTTTGACTACTTTACCGGGAACGGCAAGGCACATATTGTTCCCCTTTTATACGCTTTGCGCTGGACGGGCGCTCAATAATTCATCAGTTGATGGTAGCGCTCGCGGGGTCCGCGGGCAAACGCGTTACGCCTGTGAGACGGCTGGGCGCGGCGGCGTGCGAGGGCGAGCTACTGTGATGCAATCTGCGCAAGACGAGCGCTTGCGACCGCCGCCTGACCGTAGGCGATGCAGCCGTCGTTAACGGGCACGGTTTGGGGAACCAAGACCGTAAGGCCTGCGTCTTTAAGCTCGCGGGTGAGGAGCTGAAGCAAAAGTTGGTTCATGAACACGCCGCCCGAGAGCGCGACGGTGTCGATGCCCTCGTGCACGCAGATTTCGCTGGCGATGCGCGCCGAGGAGCGCGCGACGGCGACATGGAAGTCGAGTGCGAGCCTGTCGGCGGACGCTCCGGCTTCAATTCCTCCCAAAAGTGCCTCAAAGAGTGCTTTTTGGTCCAGAACATAGGGGCCGTCCAGCCACGATGGGCCAGATGCGAAATAGCCGGCGTTGTCGTCGGGAAAACGGGCGATTTCGTTGTCGAGCGCGCGCCAGGCGGCGGCTTCGAGTTCTATGGCGAGTTCGCCCTCGTAGGTTGCCTTGTCGCAGATGCCCAGAATCGCTGCCGCGGCATCAAAGAGACGCCCCATGCTGCTGGTACGCGGGCTGTTGATGCCGCGCTCGATCATGGTGGCTGTCACGCTGCGCGTTTGCTCGTCGAGGCTGTCCAAAAGCCGAGCGGTACCTGGGTGCTCGAGCAGACCGAGCTCACTGAGCAGGGCAAAGGCGTTGCGGCGGGCATCGTGTACGGATGCGGCGCCACCCGGAAGCGCCCAGGTGCGCAGATGCGCGACGCGCTCAAAATC
>CABQZS010000107.1 GCA_902468695.1 uncultured Collinsella sp. | reverse complement strand
TGGCCGATGCCACGGCCGCGGGCGAGGCCTACGAGCAAGGCGATGCCGCGCCGGTGGCGCCCTCCACGGATGCCCCCGCGTTCGCGAGCCGCAAGTACACGTTTGAGGCGCAGCGTGAGAGTGCTTCGACCGCGTGGCCCAAGGTGCCCTTTACCGAGCAGATGCGCGAGGAGGGCTACACCATCCTGTGCCCGCAGATGGCGCCGATTCACTTTGACCTGGTCAAAGAGGTGTTCCGCGGTGCCGGCTACAACTTGGAGCTGCTGCCCTCGACCGACCACGATGCCGTCGAGGCTGGCCTGCGCTACGTGAACAATGATATTTGCTATCCGTCGATCCTGGTGACGGGCCAGATTATGGAGGCCATCGAGAGCGGTCGGTACGACCTGTCCAAGACGGCCGTGGTTATCAGCCAGACCGGCGGCGGCTGCCGTGCCACCAACTACATCGCACTCATCCGCAAGGCCCTGCGCGAGAGCGGCCACCCCGAGATCCCGGTGATCTCGCTTTCGGCCGTGGCGCTCGGTGAGGACAACCCCGGCTTTAAGATTACGCCGGCACTGCTTAAGCAGGCAGTCTACGCAGTGCTCTTTGGTGACGTCATGATGCAGATGCTCTATCGTTGCCGCCCGTACGAGGCCACGCCCGGTGCCGCCAACGCACTCTACGAGGAGTACATGGCGCGCGCCCGCAAGCTGGCGCCCAAGTTCAACCGCCACAACTACACCAAGCTATGCCGCGAGGCCATCCGCGCGTTCGACACCATGCCGCTCGTGGGCGAGGGCACCAAGCCACGCGTGGGCGTGGTCGGCGAGATCTTGGTCAAGTTCCACCCTACGGCCAACAACCACGTGGTCGATGTCATTGAGCGCGAGGGCTGCGAGGCTGTGGTGCCGGGCCTACTCGACTTCTTCCTGTACTCCATGAGCAACGCCGAGCTGCAGAAGGACGAGTTGGGAAGCTCCGCTACCACGCGCGCTGGTATGCAGGCGCTCATTAAGCTGGTGGACTGGATGCGCACGCCGGTGGAGGAGATGCTCGAGAAGTCCCGCCGCTTCGAGGCGCCCGAGCGCATTGGCACCATGGCGGACAAGGCTCGTACGGTGCTTTCGGTGTGCAACAACATGGGCGAAGGCTGGCTGCTCACGGCCGAGATGCTCGACCTGATCGACCACGGTGCGCCCAACATCATCTGCACGCAGCCCTTCGCGTGCCTGCCCAACCACGTAGTGGGTAAGGCCGTGATCAAGGAGCTGCGCCGCCAGCATCCCGAGAGCAACATCGTCGCGGTGGACTACGACCCCGGCGCGTCCGAGGTCAACCAGCTCAACCGCATTAAGCTCATGATCAGCGTGGCCAAGGAAAACATGCGCGCCGGCAAGGGCTTTAAGCTCGAGAAGGTGGCGCCGCTCGCGATGGACGAGGTCACCGGCCAGATGCGTGCCCACGATGGCTGCGTGAGCTGCGGCTCGGTCGACGAGAGTGCCGTGGCGTCGGTCGCTGAGCGCCTGGGACGCGGCATTAAGAAGTAACTGGCCTGCTTTGGGCTAGATATGAGACAAACGGGCGGTAGCCGTACCGGCTACCGCCCGTTTTTGCTGGACATATGTTGCGTAAATCGTTTTGTCGCAGCCTTCTGTGCACTCGAATTTCGGAAGTGCGGGAAAAAACGCGAACCTCCTGAGCACACCGCCTTTTTAGACTCTCACGACCTGCGGTTTTGTTGTAAAAAAAGCCGGTCTGGTCGGCGAATCCCGATTTTTCCCCGCACTTCCGAAAACAGCGGTTCAGCAGCGTCAAAAAATGCCCTCAAAATCGAGAGTTAATGAACAGATGTAGCCGTTCGCCGCAAATTACCGTCCGTTTATAGAACCCACCCCCAGCGTGCAGTCCCCTTACGGTTGAATAAATACACATCTATGGAATTACGTAAGAGAGGACTGTTCCTATGAGCTACAAGACCGTTTGTGTTGCCGGCGGCGGCGTGTTAGGAAGCCAGATTGCCTTTCAGGCTGCCTACTGCGGCTTTGATGTAACGATTTGGCTGCGCAGCGAGGGCAGCATCGGCCGCACCCAGCCCAAGATCGATCATGTGCGCGAGGAGTACATCGCGGCAATCGAGGGTATGGCGGACGGTACGGGCGAGTGGTGTGCCGGTATCGCCGATAGCGACCAGACCTTCGACAGGGAGGCGGCGCTCGCCGCCGTTGAGCGTGCCTACTCCACACTCAAGCTGGAGCTCGACCTCGCCAAGGCCGTTGCCGACGCCGACTTGGTCATCGAGTCTATGGCCGAGGACACACAGGCAAAGATCGACTTCTACAAGAAGCTCGCCCCGGTTCTGCCGCAAAAGACCGTCATCGTGACGAACTCCTCTACGCTGCTGCCGAGCACCTTTGCCAAGTACACTGGTCGCCCCGAGAAGTACCTGTCGCTGCACTTTGCCAACTCCATCTGGAAGAACAACATGACCGAGGTCATGGCCCAGGACCAGACCGACAAGCGCTATTTCGACGAGCTCGTCGACTTCGCCAACGACATTCGCATGCTGGCACTTCCCGTCAACAAGGAAAAGAACGGTTACCTGCTCAACTCTATGTTGGTGCCGTGGCTGCTCTCGGGCCTTGACCTGTATGTCTCGGGCGTCAGCGACCCCAAGAGTATCGACCTCGCATGGACGCGCGGCACTGGCGCTCCCAAGGGCCCATTCCGCGTATTCGACACCGTGGGTATCCAGACGGCCTACAACATCGTTATGCAGTATCAGAAGGTCCCGGGCCCGGTGAGCCCGTTGCTCAAAAAGATGATGATGCCCTACAACTTTAAGGCTATGGCGTCCGTCCTCAAGAAGATGCTCGACGAAGGCAAGCTGGGCGAAAGCTCGGGCGAGGGCTTCTTCAAGTACTAAAAAATGACCTCTCGGGGACGGAGGAAAACGGATCATTTTTGGTCGCCAGCAGTGAGAAGATGGACCCAGAAATAGAAAGGAGTGGCAATGGGCCGGCTCGGGCTTTGAGGACAAGCTGCTGCAAGCCCAGGGCGATTTTTCGCTCAACGCGGGCCAGCACAGCGTGACGTATCTGCCGAGTTCTGACATGGCAACGACCGGTCGCTATCAGGTGCTGCTATACGACAACAACTTTGGTGCGGCCGAAAGCTATCCCAAGTTCGACTGGGGCCAGCTGGGCGCCGCGGTGGTGACCGACTACAACAAGGGCACGCATTCGTTTGGGCGCATCTTTACAGTGGACGAGGCGGCCCGCACCTACGAGCTCGAAGACCAGATCGCGGTGCCGTTCTCGGGTTACGTCAGCAGTGCGCAGCGCGTCGGCGATTCAAATAGCATGCTCGTGGCATCGGGCCAGGCCAAGACCTTTATCGAGTACGATCGGTATGGTCTACCCATCGCTACCTTTGAGATGGAAGCCGAAAAGTACATCTATCGCGTGTACAAGTACGATCTGTAGGGCCGCGCTCTGCATCACTTCACATCGAACTCCACGCGATCGAGTTCAGGCACGTTGAGGTCGATGAGCTTGCGAGCGACGTGACGGTCGTGTGCCCCAAGCGCCTCGCCTGTCGTCACATGGGCGACAATCTCGCGCTCGACGATGCCCTCTTCCTCGCCTTCGGTAGCCGAGGTTTCGACGGCGACGGTGTAGTCCTTAAAGCCCGGTAGCACCGCCGCAAGCTCGCGCGTGGTTTCGGTGACGCCGTAGCCGTCCTGCACGCCGGACTGCGCCGAGCCAATAGACCCCGCCGTCATGACGATGCAGGGGATGGCAAAGACTACCGTGCCCACAATGATGCGGCGGCGCACCTTGCGTGATAGCTCGGCGACCTCGGCATCTTCCTCGGCGGTCACAATGCCGTCGCCGTTGAGGTCGCGCTTGAGCGGCACGCGCAATAGAAGCAGCACGGCTTCGGCAGCCAGCGCGATAAAGACCACGTTGATGCCAAATTCATAAAGCGCCGAGAGAAACAATGACCCGCTTGCGATGGCGATGCCATAGCCCGCCGCGCACAGGGGCGGCATGAGTGCGGTCGCCACAGCCACCCCGGCGATGAGCGTGGCGGGTTCCTGGTCGCGCGAGTTGCCCAGGCCGCCCGCAAAGCCGCCCGCGAGCGCGACGGCAAGGTCCCACACGGTCGGTGTCGAATTGTCGATGATGGCGGCCGTGGTGGTGCCAAGGGGCGAGAGCTTAAAGTACAACGTGGACGTGACCAGGCAAAAGACCATCTGCAGCGCGAGGCCGGCGACGGCCTCAAGGGTGATCTCGCGGTCGAGCGTGGCGATGCCGTATGCCATGGCAAGGACCGAGCCCATGAGCGGGCAGATGAGCATGGCGCCTACAATGGCGATATCCGAGTCGATATCGAGGCCGATGCTCGCGATCAACATGGCAATGATCAAGATGCATAAGTGTGAGCCAGCCAGGCGCGCCCCGTTTACAAAGCGCTTGCGAATCACGTGATAGGGCGCGCGTCCCTCGCGAATGTTGAATGCCCGCTTTAGAAAGCGGCTTGCGTTCTCCATGGCCTCGCTGTGGGCGGGGCGGATGCCATGGCGCCGATGATGGCGCTCGCGCAGTCGCTTGAGCTGTTGTTTATCGAGTTCCATGTCCACCTCGTATTGCCGTAGGAACGCGGGTGCGTTCGCAGCATGTACTCTACACCGTGACGGGCGGGGCGGTCATCTTGACATGGAACTTAGGCGAGCAGGCAAAGGAAGACACGCTACATGCGAGTACTGCTGAGGGTTTCGGCAGATACAAAAAAGCGCGGGGCCGGATGGTCTCCGACCCCGCGCTCTGCACGGGTGCGTTGTTATTGGGTTTAGCCCAGCAGGCTCAGGCCAACAGAGACAAACGCCAGGATAACGCCTACGATGGACTCGCCGCCGAGCAGGCCGCTGGCGACAACAAGACCCTGTTCCTGGAAGGCGGCGTCCTTGGCAGCTCTCTCCTCGTCAGAAAGACCAGCGGTGGCGTCGCGGTGGGCGGACCACTTGTCGTAGGCGAGCTTGACGCAGGAGCCCAGGAATGCCGTGAGTGACATGTAGAACGGCAGGTACACGCCCAGGCCGATCATCATGGCCGGAATGCCGAGCCAGTACATGACGATGCCGGCGATAAAGCCGCCAACGAACCACGGCACGCTCGGGATGCCCGAGACCATGGTGGCGACGACGCTTGCCTGCGCGGCCACAAAGCTCTTGTCGGGGCCAAAGGCGTCCGGGCCATAGGCGGTGACGAGCGCGACCATGACGGCTGCGGCGACCAGGGCGCCCACGATGCCGCCAATGGCTTGGCCGATCCACTGCGCACGCGGGTTGGTGCCCAGCACGGCGCCGGCCTTAAAGTCGTTCATGACGTCGCCCGCAAGGCCGCACGCCACGGCCACGATGCCGGCGATAAAGAACAGCTTGACCTGAGCGATCTGTGCGAAGGCAGCCACGATGAGCATAACGATGAGGCCAAAGATTTCCATGGGGTCGATACCCGTCTGGCCGCAGCTCTGTGCGCTCATGATGGTGGTGACAAAGGTGAACAGCGTCACGATGACGGCCGGGACGGGGCCAAGGTCAAGCGCGATGGCGACGATCACGGCGATGGCGGCAGCGCCCAGGCCGATGATGCCGGCGTCGAGCTTAAGGGAGCCCGAGATGAGCGACTGCTCGTCGGTGTCGGTGGAGCTGTCGGCGGCGAGGCCGCGGACGATACCGGCGACCTGCGGCAGGATGTCCTTGAGGACGACGGCGACGCCAAAGCCCATCATGAGGCCCATGCCCAGGGACTTGACGATGCCCTGCGCAGTTATAACGTCGAACAGACCGGCAGTGGTGCCGCCTACGATGATGCCAAAGTTGCCCAGCAGGGCGCCGACAAACCAGAAGGCGACCGGGGCGAAGCCCACGAGGAAGCCGACGGAGAGCAGCATGGGCGAGTTGTAGATGCCAAAGGTCACGCCGGGGATGTTGAGCGTGCACAGCATGCTGGGCACCACGCCCAGGGCGTCGCGCAGCACGCTATAGATGCCGGCGATGGCCATGGAACCAAAGAGTTGCTTGCCGGTTTTGCCGCCAGCCTCGGTCGCGCGCAAGGTCTGAGCTGCGGCGTTGCCGGTGGGGAACTCAAGCGCGGCGTCCACGATAAAGTGACGGTGGATGAGCGCGGTGGCCAGCAGGCCCAGGATGGTGCCGGCGAGTGCCACGATAAACATGTCGAGCCAGCTGATCTGGTCGGCATAGCCCAGCATCCAGGCGCCCGGGATGGTAAACGCCAGACCGCCGGCGACCATGGCGCCCGCGGACATGATGGTGTGGGTGACGTTGGCCTCGTTGAGGCTGGCGTTGCCCATGAGCTTCAGGAAGAACAGCGAAATGACGGCAGCGAAAATGATCGGCCAGGGGAGGGCGCCCATCTTGAGGGCGGTGTAGGCCGAGCTTGCCGTGATAATCACGCAGCCAAGGACGCCGATGACGACGCCGCGCAGCGTGAGTTGCCCGCGCATCGAAGCGCGGTTCGAGGGATTGCTCATATAGAACTCCTTTGCGTATATCCGCTTCCCCCGGGAGCGCCGCTACGGATACGGCGCGGGAAGTCGGGTTACCAAGGGCCGCCGCGTGAGCTCGCAAACGACCGCGCACCAGTATAACCGCAAGCTAGTCATTTCGGGATGACTGGTTTAGGTAGGCGATATACTGCTGGGCAGACGAAAGGAGCGCCGACGATGCTTAATGGGTGCGCATACATATTGACGGTCGACGTGGGCAACACGTTCATTCGCTTTGGTCTGTTTGCCGAGGATTCGGCCGCGGCGCAGGAATGTCCGCTTGCGACGTGCGAGATCACGACGCCGTCGAGCATCACAGCAGACGAGGCGCGCATGAGGCTCGCGCAGGTCATGGCCGCGCTGGCGGCTGATGCGGGCATGCCCGGTGCGCTCGTTCCCGCAGCTGCAGTGTTGACTTGCGTGGTGCCGGCGCTCGAGCGTCCGTGGAAGGCGGCACTTTCCCGCACC
>CABQZS010000106.1 GCA_902468695.1 uncultured Collinsella sp. | reverse complement strand
GCTGGTGCGCCGAGGTCTACCACACCCTCAAGGGCGTGCTGCACGAGGCCGGCCTGGGCGGCGGCGTGGGCGACGAGGGCGGTTTCGCGCCCAACCTCAAGACCAATGCCGAGCCGTTCGAGTACATTACCAAGGCCGTCGAGAAGGCCGGCTTTAAGCCCGGTGTCGACTTCATGTACGCCATGGATCCGGCGTCCACCGAGTTCTACAACGCCGAGACCGGTATGTACGAGCTCAAGGGCGAGGGTGTTGAGTACACGAGCGCCCAGATGGTCGATTACTGGGAGAAGCTCGTCGACGCCTATCCCATCATCTCCATCGAGGACGGCATGGCCGAGGAGGATTGGGACGGCTGGGTTGAGCTCACCCGTCGCATTGGCAACAAGGTGCAGCTGGTGGGCGACGACCTGTTCGTCACCAACACCGAGCGCCTCAAGAAGGGCATCGAGCTGGGCGCCGCCAACGCGATCCTGGTCAAGGTCAACCAGATCGGCACGCTCACCGAGTCGCTCGAGGCCATCGAAACCGCCAAGGAGGCCGGCTATGCCTGCATCGTGAGTCACCGCTCCGGCGAGACCGAGGACTCCACCATCGCCGACCTGGTCGTGGGTGTTAACGCCGGCCAGATCAAGTCGGGCGCCCCGTGCCGCAGCGACCGTATTGCCAAATACAACCAGCTCATCCGCATCGAGGACGAGCTCGAGGGCAGCGCGCGCTACGCCGGCAAGGCCGCGTTCTACAACATTCGCTAGGCAAGCGGCGTGTGCGGGAGTGGGGCTGACTCGGATTCGCCTCGCTCCCGTTGGGCACTGTTGAGCACCATTGGGCGCTGGGCCGTATGGCTCAGCGCCTTTTTTATGTCGAGCAAAGGCTGGCGTAGGCGGTGCGGGCGCTCGTGCTATAACTAAAAGACTTAGCGCAAACAAACCTCAACCGCACAAGGCGCACATGGATCAGATTTACGACAACAGGTACTATTCCGCCGGTTCGCGTGAGCCGTCACCTCGCCGTGCGCGCACGGTGCAGCTCGGCGGGTCCGATTACGCCGGTGCCGACCGCTCCATGCAGCGATCGACAAGCGCCTCACACTCCCGTGCTCAAATGAATACGCCGACGGACCGTCCGCCACGTTCGGTGCGCCCGCCGCATTCGGAGCATGCTCAGCGTTCCTCGGCTCAAACGCATGAAAAGCCGAGTAGGCCCTCGAACCGTCTTTCGGGCTCGGACTTCATGCATTACGCCAACGATAACGCAGTGGTCAAGGCAATCTACGACTTTACCCACGGTCCCCAGCGAGGGCTGTTTGTTGGCATTGTCGTCGCCCTGGCGCTCGTGAGCCTGTACTTCCCCGTGCGCGACCTGTATGTGGCAAAACGCTCGAGCGACATCTTGGCCAAGCAAGTCGAGATTCGCGAGCAATATAACGACGACCTGCAAAAAAGCGTCGACAAGCTGCTCTCGGAGGAGGGTATCAAGGACGCGGCATCCGAGGATCTGGGCCTGGTGATGCCCGGCGAGAAGAGGATTGAAGTGCAGGGCCTGGACGACGATTCGGATTCGTCTTCGAGCAAGAATTCGTCGAACGCCAAGAAGGCCAGCGAAGTTGCCAAGGAAATCGAAGAAGTCGGTAAGGACGCCCCGTGGTACATCCAGGCGCTCGACATGCTGTTTTGGTTTAACGGTGTCGAGGGCCAGACGGTCGTGTCCAACGGCAAATAGCGCCCGGAGGGGAGCCGGCAATGGCAGATTGCAAACGATATAAGGTGGCGGCGATCGATCTGGGAACGGTGTCGTCGCGACTGGTATTAGCGCAGGTCGAGGGCGGGGCGATCGTGGAATCGTCCAAGCATACCGAGATTACCGACTTGGGTGAGGGCGTGGACGCGACGGGTCGCTTTTGTGAGGCGGCCGTCGAGCGCGTGCTCGCTGCGTGCCGGATATTTGTGGACGAGGCTCGTGCCTTTGGAGCCGCGTGCATCTGCACCACATGCACGAGTGCCGCGCGCGATGCATCCAATGCCGCACTGCTGCTGGACGGCCTGCGCGATCTGGGGCTTGAGCCACAGGTGATTCCGGGCGAGGTCGAGGCACGCCTGACGTTTTTTGGCGTGGCGCACGACTTTGCCGGCGAGCGCATCATTGTTGCCGATTCGGGCGGCGGCTCCACGGAGCTCGCGACGGGCGTCTATGCGCCGGAGCGCGGGATCTTTGCGCTAGAAGGGACGCGCTCGCTGGACATTGGCTGCCGCCGTGTGACGGAGCGTTTTTTCTCGGCGCTGCCACCCACGGGCGGCGAGCTTGCTGCCGCTGCCACGTGGGCAGGCGAGCAGTTCGCCGCCTATTTTGAAGGCCTGCCCAGCGACTTTGAGCGCGCCGAGCGCTTGGTCGCGGTGGGTGGCACGGTGACTACGCTGGTGGCTCTGGTCCACGAGCTGGAACCGTACGATTCGAGCTTTGTTCACCTACGCGAGCTGTCGCTGGAGCAGGTCTCGGCCGCTATCGAGCGCATGTCTGTGTTGGACGCGGAAGGCATCGCCGCGCTACCGGGTGTACAGCCCAAACGCGCGGGCGTGATTCTGGCCGGCGCCGTGGTGGTTCGCGAGCTCATGCGAGCCAGCGGTTACAAGACGCTCACCGTAAGTGAGAACAGCCTACTCGCCGGCATGGCCGCCACCATCAACGAGGCTCTCGACGGCGCCGCCCCCACCATCGCCTGGACCCCGAGCCTGAGTGCTCTTTAACCGTCTTCCTCTGAGTTGCGGTGAAATAGTTCCTAAATAAGCTGGTAAACGGTATAAACAGGATCTATTCCACCGCAACTTAGAGGCTCGCCGGCATCTTAAAGAAACGAGCCCGCATCCCTTGGGGGACACGGGCTCGAAAGCTCCATATGGTAGGGGCGGTGGGACGTCTGCGTATTTGCTGCGCAAATCCGCATCGGCTTCGGACGCCTGCCGGCGCCCTCGCCGGCTCGCTGTGGACGCTGCGCGTCCGCTTGACGCTCGCCCCCTCGCGGGTTCGAGCCCCACCGGCATCTAAAAGAAACGAGCCCGCATCCCTTGGGGACACGGGCTCGAAAGCTCCATATGGTAGGGGCGGTGGGACTCGAACCCACAATCCTTGCGGCGAGAGATTTTAAGTCTCCTGCGTATGCCAATTCCGCCACGCCCCCGTGAGACTAGAAGTCTAGCACAAGCCGCCCGTTACGCGTTGACAGCCATCGAGTGCCGGCCCGACTTTTCCAAGTACTCGGCAAACTTGGCCTCGTCGCCTTTGTTCTTGTACTGTAGGGCCAACAGGTACTCCAAGCGGCAGCGCTTGACTGGGTCGTCGCCGGCCTCCTCGAGCATGCGCTCCAGCTCGGGAATGTCGTTGTGGCGCTTCAAGATCATCGTGTCGTACATCAGTTGGCATTCGTGCGCGACTGCCTCGGCCTGACCGCCCTCAAAGCCCTTGATCTCGTGCAGGAGCTCCTTGGATTTTTTGCGGTCCTCCTGGCCAACGTAGTAGTTAAAGGCCTTGATCACCAGGTCGACACGCTGCATTTTGGGCAGGTTGAGCCCCAGCAGCAGGTCGAACATCTCGTCGGCGCGCTCGTGGTCCTCGCGCAGCAGATAGGAGTTCAGACGCAGGTAGTCGCGGTTGTAGCGCGGGTACAGCATGCTGGTGAGTTTGCCGTCGAGCAAACGATCGAACTCGTCCCACTGCTTGGCAGCCATAAGCTGCTGCAGGCGCTTAAACGTGGTGCGTTTTTTGACGCTAAAGAACACCGACACGGCGATGCAGATGATAACGACGGCGGTCCAGAGTGTGCGGGAATCGGGCATATTAGGGTCCTTAGTCGCTCGTAAAACAAGCGGTATGACAACACGTACTAGATGTATTATACGCAGCGCGCAAGCAAACTAGCATAAAAGCTCATCGAGGCTGAGTGCCATCGCTCGCTGCGGTACACTTACCTAAAGTAAACCATGAAGGGAGACATTACCTATGAAGAAGATTGTTTTGGCTTGCGGTGCTGGCGCTGCTACTTCCACGCTCGTTGCCCAGAAGGTCGCCACCATGCTCGACGCCAACGGTTATGCCGGCAAGTATGAGATCGTGCAGTGCGCCATCTCCGAGGCCAAGGACGCTTGCGACGAGGGCGCCGACCTGCTGATTGCCACCACCGTTGCCCCCGAGGGCCTCACCTGCCCGTACGTGAGCGGCGTGCCCTTCATGACCGGCATGAACCGCGTTGCCGCCGAGAAGGCCGTTCTCGACGTTATGGCTCAGTAGGCGCTGCTTGTATGAATGAGCAGAACGCCAATCCGGTCGAGCTCTTTGGCCTGCGCGTTGCCCATGTGGGCATTAACGCCGCCGACCCGGCAGACGCCTTGGAGATCGCGGAGCTGTTCTCGACGATGATGGGCCTGCCCGTTATCGAGACCCCGGTTTCGTACTTTAACGATTCGCTGGTCGAGATCATGAAGCAGAACGGTCGTGGCGCCAAGGGCCACATCGGCTTTGCCGTCAACGACATCGATGCAGTTGAGAAGTGGTTTGCCGAGCGCGGGCTCGAGGTCAACGAGGAGTCGCGCGTGCTGCTGCCCGACGGCGGTACCAAGCTCGTGTACTTTAAGCGCGAGTTCGCCGGTTTCGCCGTGCATCTGTGCCGCGAGTAGCGCACAAGCTGCCATAGCTAGCAAAAAGGGATAGGGCCGTGTGGCCCTATCCCTTTATTTATGCCGAGGGGCTTCCTAGCGCGGCAGGCGAATCGTAAAGCGGCTGCCGACGCCCTCGACCGAGGTCACGCCGATGACGCCGCCGTGGCTATCGACGATCCACT
>CABQZS010000105.1 GCA_902468695.1 uncultured Collinsella sp. | reverse complement strand
GGTTAAGTTTGCTGCTCTACAGTCCTGCGCAAGACGGAAAGCACATTAAGTGCTTTCCTTTGCGTGCGGAACTCGCGACAAACTTAACCCCCGCCCTCAGCCCCGGAGACCCTCCCTGCTGTCACATTGTTCAATCAGTTTTGCGGGCGTGCGCCGCTGCGCGGCTAGCCCGCATGCTCCTCGACGGGGTTGGTCTGATGGATCTTGTTGAACTTCCGCCTTTGGCTCAAATGGAAACGGGGGACGCATCTGCATCCCCCGTTTTTGTTGCGGTTAGTCTAGGTCAATAAACTTGGTGCTTATGATCTTGCCGTCTTTGACGAGCATTCTGGCCATGGTGGGGCCTCGGGTGCCTCTGGGGTAGCTGGCGCTGCCCGGGTTGAGGACTAAGCAGCGGCCCACTTGGGCTTCTTTGGTTACGTGGGTGTGGCCGTTGATGGCTACGTCTACGGATCCCACCGGAAGGTCTTCGCGGTAGTGGGCTACGGCGAATTTGAGGCCTTCGTAGGTAAAGAGCGCAAGACGGTCTACATCGGGACCGTAGTCGCGGTAGTAATCGTTGTTGCCCAGTACGGCCCGCACGGGGGCGATGGTGCATAGGTGCTCGTAGTCCATCTCCGACGTGAGGTCGCCAGCGTGGATGATCAGGTCTGCGCCCTCAAGCTCATCCAAGAGCGCAGGCGAAAGATAGCCGTGGGTGTCCGAGATGATGTCGATGCGCTTGGCGCTTGCACTGTTCATGGGATCCCTTCCGCAAAAAACGATTCGGCAGATACATACAAAAAAGGCCCCACGGCTCCGCAGACGATGGGTCTACAGGGCTGCGGGGCCAGTGTGCTAGAGACTCAGGGCCTTCTTGAGCGGCACGACGCGGCGGCGCGAAACCGGCACGCGTTCGTCGACGCCCGTAATGCCCAGCTGGATGGCGCCCGAGGGCACCGTCTCGACGTCCGTGACGCACGCCAAGTTGACGATATAGCGGCGGTGAACACGGAAGAAGCCAAAGTCGCAGAGCTTGGCCTCAAACTGCGCCAGCGAGGTCGTCGACAAAAAGCGATCATCGACGGTATAGATGCAGGAGTAATCGTCCTTGGCCATGATAAAGCGAATGTCATCCACGGGAATGAGCACCTTGCGGCCGCCCTTTTCCACCGGGATACGCTCGATGGTCACCTTGCTGTCCGTAACCGGCTTGGCGCGTTGCATGACCTTCTCGATCGCGCGATCCAAGCGAGCTTCCTCGACCGGCTTCATCAGATAATCGACGGCATCCACGTCGAATGCCTCGACCGCATGGTCACTATACGCAGTCACAAACACGATCGCCGGCGGATTTTTGAGCTTATGCAGCGCCTCGGCAAGTTGCAGGCCCGAGGCACCGGGCATCGAGATATCGAGAAACACGACATCCACGCGACTTTCCATAAGCATCTCGATGGCGGAGCGGACGCTCGACGCCTCCGTGATCGTGCCGATCTTGCCCGTTTGCTCGAGCAGGAAGCGAAGCTCCGAGCGAGCCGGCGCCTCGTCATCCACAATCATCGCACGCAGCATAGGGATAAAACCTTTCGTCAACTAACTACGCCGGGCATCCGTCGCATGACGTTGAGCCCGTAGCCTTTTATTTTACTCTTGAATGTCGAAGATGCTCTCTGACAAATCAAGATGAAGGAGCACTTTGGTGCCCTTGCCCGGCGCCGATTCAACACGCGTATAGGAGTGCGGCCCATAAAAGCGATGGATGCGCTCCGAAATATTGTGCATGGCCACACCGGCGCCGCCACCCTGGGGAGAGCTGGCGTCGGGACGGGCAGAGCGCTCGTCAAACAGTCTGGCGGCGGTACCCTCATCCATGCCCACGCCATTATCGGCCACGGCAATCAGGATTGCATCCTCGCCGTCTTGGTGAACGGTCACGTCGATCCTCAGGGCGTCGTCATCGCCCATACCATGACGCACGGCGTTCTCGACAATCGGCTGGATCACGAACGCCGGCACCAGCGTATCTTCCACGTCCTCGGACACATCGAACGTCGCAAGCACGCGGTCCTCGCCAAAGCGGG
Organism: uncultured Collinsella sp.; assembly: GCA_902468695.1. Taxonomy (GTDB): domain Bacteria; phylum Actinomycetota; class Coriobacteriia; order Coriobacteriales; family Coriobacteriaceae; genus Collinsella. The sequence goes on along the minus strand of CABQZS010000105.1, from coordinate 10,203 downwards.
CCTTCTCAAAGGTAAGGTAGCGCTTGGTCTGTGCGACCTCGCGCGAGACCGGAATAAGCGATCCCGAGTTGTCGAGTGTGGCACGATAGAACGATGAGAACTCACGAAGCAGTTCGCGGGCCCGCAGCGGGTCGGTGCGCGTAAACGATGCAATGGTGTTCAGCGTGTTGAACAGGAAGTGCGGGTTAATCTGCGCCTGCAGCGCACGCACCTCGGCGCGCGCCGTGAGTTCCTTTTGCACCTCGAGCTCGTGGATGGCGAGCTGCGTGGACAAGATCTCGGCAAAGCCCGAGGCAAGCGCGTACTGGGTACGGTCGACGGCGCGCGGGGTCTTGTAGTAGAACTTGAGCGTGCCGACGGTACGATCGCCCACCTTGATGGGGGCGATAATGCCGGCGGGGACTTGGTTGTGCGAGCCGTCCGAGCCCACGACATCCACCATACGGTTGAACGACTGCACGATGCCATGTTCGATAACGTAGCGTGTGGCAAGCGTGTGGATGGGAGAATCTGGCAGTAGTTTTTCCTCAAGCTCTCCCGCGCAGGCAAGCACGTTGCCCTCGTCGGTGATGGCCACCGTCATGGCGCGCGTCTCGGGCAAAATGCGCCGGCACACCAAACGCGCCGACTCCTGCGTCAGACCGCCCTTAATGTCCTCGAGCATGGCCGAGGCCACCGAGAGCGTCTCCTCGGTGTACTGGGAGCGCACCGAATCGGGATTGAGCGTCAAAAAAATAAAGATGCACAGAAAGATGCACAGCAGCGCGCAGGCAATCACCGTGGCGATCGGCTCGATACCGGTCACCAAGGCAAAAATAAAGTACACCAGCACGCAAATGGCGCAGGCAACGGCAATGATGCGAAAGATTGATATTGAACTATCGCGCTGGGCGCGGCGGTCGATCATTCGGCCCCCTCCAGGATACTGATCAGTTGTGCGTCACGCCAAAGCCCGTCCATGATCTTGGGCCAAAAGCTCTGGAAACGCAGGTAGCTTGCAGCGTTTTGGCGCGCATAGGCCTTTGCCTCGCCGATACCATGGCGCCAGATGCGCAGGTAGCCCTCATGCTCGCGGGTAAACACGCTGCGGACCATAGCGGTCTTGCGCACGCGGTCGTCGAGCTCGCGCGAAATCCACGGGCCCGGGTAGGGCATGAGTGATGCCGCCGTAACGGGAATGAGCTCCTTTTGATGCGCGGCGAATGTCAACTTGGCCCGTTCGTAGTACCAACGGTATACATCCTGCATAAAGCGCGGTGAGCGCTTTTCGGACTCCGGAGGCAGATGGCGCACGGTCCACTCGTTATCGAACCACACGTCGTAGCCAAACATGCGCATGTTAAAGAGGTAATCCAAGTCCTCGCCGCGGGTGATAAACGGGTCAAAGGCCACACGCGTAAAGGCGCGGGCGTGCAGGGCCATCAGGCCGCCGCACACGTAGTTGGAGCGCGAGATGCGGGTGCCCGAGAGCGCCTTTTTCATCCAACGGTTGAACTCGATGCGCTTGGTCCACCAACGATGGCAGATGCCCGCCTTGTCCGTGGGAGCCAGCGGCGAGCCGTCGCGATCGTAGAAATAGCCGCTCTTGACCAAGATCGGCAAGCCCTGACGCGTCTGCTGCCCCAACGCATAGGTCGCGCGCTTCATAAAGTCGGCGTCGATGACAGTCTCATCGTCATCCAAAAAGATAACCGCGTCATGACCCAGCACAGCGGCACAGGCTAGCCCCATGTTGCGGATGGCACCGTAGCCTCGCAGGCTCACGCACTCGCCCGAACCCTTGGGCGCGATCTGAGCAACCCGGTCTGCGATGCGCGAGGCCTGGGTGTTGGTGACAACGGTGACCTTGAGCGTGGGATGCGCGTCGACAATCTCGCGCACGCGCAGCGACACATCGGCTGTGGCAGAAACGGGACAGACCACCAAAAGGATGATGCGCGGGATGTCACGTACCTGCTCAAGCGAGGCCAGACAGCGGTCGAGTTCGGGATTGTCGGCGTTGAGTCGCGTCGAATGGTCATAGGTGCCAGGGGCGTTTGCGCAAGCGTCATCGCCCGCCCAATACGTTGGAATCACGACTGTGGCGTTCATGCCTTACCCTCCCTGCAACACAAAAACGGGACGCCGCCAAACACAGGCGACGCCCCGCGACCTAGCTGATTCCATCATACCCACTTGGGCAAATCATTGCTCGCAAGTCGCAATGTTTATTGCGGATAACCCCAAAAGAGTACCGTGGACAGGCACAATAGCCGCTCGCTCCTATGCGGCATGCTCTGCCGCCCGAGTCATGCGGGACAGGCGGACCAGCAGCATAAAGCCAACAATCAGCAGCACGCCAATGGAAAGGACGCCCAGCGACGGGTTGCCGGTCAGCGAGGTGACGACCGACACCAGGAAGGTGCCCATAACGCTTGCATAACGACCAAAGATGTCAAAGAAGCCGTAGTACTCGTTGGACTTTTCCTTGGGGATAATGCGACCAAAGTAGCTACGGCTGAGCGCCTGCACGCCGCCCTGGAACAGGCCGACCATAATGGCAAGCACCCAGAATTCAAAGGCAGTCTTTAGGAAGAACGCGGCGAACAGCACAATGCCCATGTAGGCGGCGACCGCCACCAGAATCATGTTGAGCGTGCCCACGCGTCCGGCGAGCTTACCGTAGATGATGGCGGACGGAAAGGCCACGAACTGCGTAACGAGCAGCGCCAGCACCAGCTGCGTCGAATCGATGCCCAAGGCCGATCCGTAACTGGTGGCCATGGAAATGACCGTGTGCACGCCGTCGATATAGAAGAAGAACGCGATCATGTAGACCAGCACGGTCTTGTTGTGGGCGATCTCGCGCATGGTGTGTCCGACCTCGGAGAACACACCGCCCACGATGTGGCCGATAGTGTCCTCGGGACCGCGCTCGCGACCGTACTTTTGCTTATAGGTGCGAATGAGCGGCAGGGTAAAGATGAGCCACCAGGCACCAGTGATGATAAACGACAGACGCGTTGCCAGCATGGTGGGGACGCCAAGAGCGGGGCCACCCATGATGAGCGCCAGGCAGATGACGAACGGCACGGTGGAACCGATATAGCCCCAGGCATAGCCCGAGCTGGACACGGCGTCCATGCGCTCGTCGGTGGTAATGTCGGGCAGCATGGCGTCGTAGAACGTCATAGAAGAGTTAAGGCCGATGGTGCACAGCACGTACACGGTCAAAAATGCCATGGCGGACATTGGGATAGCCTGCGCCAGGCAAAGCACCAGGCCCGTGAGGAAGAAGCCCAAGAAGAACTTGATCTTGTTGCCTGCGTAGTCAGCAAGCGCGCCCAGAATGGGCATGAGCATGGCAATGACCAGCGAGGCGATCGTCTGCGCATTGCCCCAGGCGACCACCAGGTCGGCCGAGGAAGCGCCGGTATTGATGGCGTTAAAGTAAATGGGCACCACCGAGGTATTGAGCAGCACAAGGGCCGAATTGCCCACATCATACATAACCCAGTTACGCTCGAGCTTGGTGTATTTCATGGACAGGGACCCTTCGTATTCGCCCGGTATGCAGTTAGTTCATCGTACCCCAATTGTCCAGAACCGCCGGTAAGGATTCGGCAAAGGGGCACGCACGGGCCCTATTCCTCGCGGTCGAACTCCTCATCGGCATTGAGCACGCGACCGCTGTAGTTGACGTGGCCGGTCACGGCATCCATGTCACCGGTCTCGATAAAACGTGCGACCGTGCACTCGTAATCGACCAGCGCGCGATCAAAGACCTCGGGGAAACTCTCGTTCGAGACCTCGTCGGTAAAGGGATTCTTCCATGTCAGATGGCCCAGGTTGCCGGTGCGCTCGGGCAGCTCCGTCGTCACGCGATGGGCAAGGCCGTCGAGCAGCGAGTAGTTGTGCACCAAGCCCTCAACCAGCGAGATCGCGCGCGTCTTTGCGGAGCCGGCCGGCTCAATCGCGCGGTAAAGTCGCTGCATATTGGCAACGGCAGCACCGTACTCCCCCGCCGGAATGTCTATGCCGTACACGCGTCCGGCAACATAGCTCATCAGCACGCCGGCCACGCGATTGATGCGATCGGTGGTGACGATCTCGCCCGCCGGCGGGTAATCGTCGACCGTAGCGCCATCGCGTTTAAGCTGCAGCATCAGTACATCCAGGTCGCTCTCGATCACGGCATGGACCTGACTGCTCGAATCCTCAAGCTCTGAATCGGACTCCACGATGCCAAACTGCTGCTCATAGACAAAGGGATGGGCGTTGCGGTCGAGCACGTAATGAGACAGCAGGCCCAGCGCAAAGGCGCGACCCAAGCTGGCGTCGCGCGGCAGCAGATGCGACACGCCGTCGCGCAGGCACGCAAACTGACGAGACATACGCGACCGATGCATGACCTGCGCCAGCAGCGTGCAGTCGGAAACACGCGGTGTCAGAATGTGAAAGAAAAACGGGTCGGGGCCTTGGTTGCCCAAGATAAAGGCAATGCGCTCTTCATCGGACGTGATGACGCCCTGCGGAAGACGGTCGATGCTTTCCTCGCCAAACAGATGATGGGTGATAAGCGCGGGCATAATGATCCTTTCGATTTCATTCGATGCCACCCATTATGCCCACCGCGCGCCCATACCAAACCTGCGATGGCAAACGACGGCACGCAAGCCTCTTACGCAAGCCCCAGGTGCGACTTGACCTCGGCGGCACGACGACGGGACACCGGTACCGTCGAGTTCACGCGGTCGAGTCTGAGCTCCATCAACCCCGTGGAGCCAATCTCAACATTGTGCACGTCTTCCAAATTGACCAGGTAGCTGCGATGAACGCGAATAAAGCCCTCGGAGTCCAAGCGACGCTCGAGCGAAGAGATCGACTCATTGATCAGGTACGTTCCCTCGGCGCAGATGGCGTTGCAAAAATCGGCGCGCGCCTCAAAGTAGCAGACGTCTGCGGCGGGAATGAACACCTTTTTGCCCCCGCGGTCCACCGTCAGACGCAAAGGCTGGCGCGGAGCATGGATAACACGACGGACACCCAAGGCTGCCTCGATCTTGTCGAGTGCCTTTGACAGGCGTGCGTCCTCGACCGGCTTGACGACATAATCGACGGCATCGAGGTTATAGGCATCAGCCGCATACTCGGCAAACGCCGTCACAAACACAACCACCGGCGGCGTCTTTAGGTTCTGCAGCGTCTCGGCAAGCTCAATTCCCGAGCGACCGGGCATGGTAATGTCTAAAAACAGCACGTCGGGCTTGTTCGACAGAATCGACTCCACGGCTTCGGTGACATTGCCCGCCTCGGCAATCTGGCCCACACGCGTATCCTTTTCCAACAGATAGCGTAGCTCAGCCCTAATGGGAGGTTCGTCATCAACCACCAAGATGTTCCAGCCTTCGGACATATGTGCTTCCCCTCTTTTTCTCTCAATCCAACCGCGTGCTACGCCGTCAACGGCGCGGGCTCATGCGGCTCGCCGTTCAGCTCGACGATGACCTGCGTTCCCACGCCCTCTTGGGACTTCACGCGCATGCCGGAATCTTCTCCGTAAAAGAAATGGATGCGCTGAAGCACGTTGAAGAGCGCCAGGCCGCAACCTCGCTTGACGGAGCCGTCGGCGGTAATGCTCTCGGGCTCCTCCAGGCGATGCTGCTCAAACAGATGCGCGCAGACTTCTTCGCTCATACCGATGCCGTCGTCCTCGACGATGATCTCCAAACCGTCATCGGTCTCGAAAGCCCTAACATGAATAGAAAGCGGCTCGGTCTCGCGCTGCGCGTGCTTGATGCAGTTTTCGAGCAACGGCTGCAAGATAAACGGCGGCACCAGGCTGTCGCGCACCTCAAAGTCGATATCGACCGAGACGCGCAGACGGCCGTCGCCATAACGAGCCTGCATAAGGTTGATATAGCGAGTGCCCTGTTCCACCTCGTGCTCGAGCGTTGTGAGGGTATCGGAATCAGAAAGCGTCTGACGGTAGTAATTGGAAAAGTCGATCAGCAGCGATCTGGCCTTGTCCGGCTCGGTACGTACGAGCGACACGATGGTGCTGATGGTGTTAAACAGAAAATGAGGATCGACCTGCGATTGCAAGGCGCGCAACTCCACGCGGGCCGTAAGCTCGTCCTGGCGTTCGAGCTCAAAGCTCGCAAGCTGCGTGGAAATGAGGTCGGCAAAGCCCGAGGCAAGCGCCGTCTGGCGCATATCGATGCTGCTCAGACGGGGATAATACAGCTCGAGCGTGCCCACGCAATGCCCGCGCACGGTAAGCGGTGCGACAATACCGGCGCGCAGGCGCGGAAAGTAGCCGCCTGTCTCGGTCGAGGCATCGCGCGAGAACACGCTTTGCTCACCGCTGTTGATCACGTTGAGCGTAGTCCGCAGCACCACCGGGGTGCCCGCGGGGCATTTTGCCGAGTCCTCGCCCCAGCTTGCCAACACCTGCTTGCCGTCGGTAAAGCAGATGGCAGAGGCGATAGTTTCGGACAGGATGATCTTAGAGGCGCCCAGGGCCGCTTCGGGCGTAAGGCCGCGCGACGTGTAGGCGAATATTTTTGAAGCGATGGCGAGCGTGCGGTCGGTTGCGCTCGATGTGAGGTCGTCGGGAACGACAAAGACGTACGAGAAGAAGAAGCACAGCATGACCAAGCCGGCAATGACGACAACGGCCGGAACGGGATTGGGATTATCTGTTAGATCCCAGATGAGCAGCAGGATAAGCAGCGGAACGACAATACCGAGCAAGATGGCTTGAACCACATGCTGAGCGGTACGAAAGACCTTGGTAGAGTTGTAGCTCTTGCCCAGAATCAGCCTATTGAGATCCACCGTCATCTCCTTCTTACCGACGCACCCCATAGCAATAAAGAGGGCCGCAAGCGACCCTCTCCATTGCATTATGCAATCAAATACTGTGTTTTACATCAAGCCATCGATGAACGGTAGCTTAGGCGCTGTACTTGTTTGCCTCGCCGAAGGTGCCGCCCTCGACAATCCAGCCGTCCTTCATGATGACGTCCATGTTGTCGGTGTTGAGCACGTGGATGTCGGCGGCGACGTCACCGTTGACGACCAGCAGGTCGGCGCACTTGCCGGCCTCGATGGAACCGGTCTCGTCCTCGATGTGGCACATCTTGGCACCGTTGAGGGTGGCGCAGGTGATGGTCTCGACCGGAGTGAAGCCGATCTTGTCGACGAACTCGTACATCTCCTCGATGGAGCAGGTGCCGTACGGGGTGACGAAGGAGAAGGAGTCGGAGCCGATCGTCATGACGACGCCGCGCTTCTTGGCCTCGCGCAGGCAGTCGTAGTTGCGCTGCAGCTCCTTCTCGACCAGGGTGCCCTCGTACTTGTCGTGCAGCTCGGGAACGTAGACGGGCGGATAGGTGGCGTACCAGGTGGGCAGGAAGGCGATCGTCGGAGTGAAGAAGGTGCCCTGCTCGGCCATGAGGTCCATGGTGCGCTCATCGATATCGAAGCCGTGAATCAGCTGCTCGCAGCCAAAGCGAACGGAATCGTAGGCAGCGGCGTGGTTGTTGTAGCAGTGGCTCCATACGGGGATGCCGACCATCTTTGCCTCTTCGACCACGGCCTGGATCTCCTCGGAGCAGTAGTGCTGGTCGCGGCCGGAGTCCCAGCGCCAGATGCCGCCACCGGTAGCCCAGATCTTGATGGCATCGGGGTTCTCACGCAGGCGACGACGGACGGCCTTGCGCAGATCCCAAGGACCGTCGACTTGATCGCCCCAGGGGTGCGATTCCTTGTTGAGCTCCTGGGTGCAGTGATGGGAGTCGCCGTGGCCGGCAACGCGGCAGAAGCCAAGGCCGGTGGCCAGAACGCGCGGGCCCTTGAAGACGCCCTTGTCGATGCAGTCACGGATCTGGATACCAAAGCGGCCGATCTCGCAGACGGTGGTGAGGCCGTGGGTGAGGCAGTCGTAGGCCTGCTTGACGGCGACGGCCTGCTTCTCGAGGAGCGGCTGCATGACCCAGTCGGTGTCATCGTCGGTCAAGTTGCCCGAGAAGTGCAGGTGGGTGTCGATCAGGCCGGGAAGGACGGTCTTGCCGGCGGCGTCGATGACCTCAACGCCCTCGGGAAGGTCCTGCATGGCGCCGGCGTACTCGATCTTGCCGTTGTCGTCGACGAGAACGAGGGAGTTCTCGACCGGCTCGGCACCGGTACCGTCGATGAGCTTACCGCCAACGATTGCATACTTAGTGGACATGGTTCCTCCTTATGGATCCATATAGTGGGCGAGGCCGTGTTGGGTTAAGGCCTCACAAAGCTACCCAAGTGGCGCCGGGTTCGGTGCGCGGAAGAGAGGATTCCGCGCACCCGATCCGCCCCGGCTAGGCGTTACTTTTTGCGGGAATTGGTGAAAGCCATGAGGGCCAGGCCAATAGCCAACCATCCGATCACGATGCTCCACTCCACCATGTTGAGGGAGGCGGGAGAGAACGGAATCACGAGCAGGCCGATGATGATGGCGCAGGCAGCGATAGCGAGGGAGATGCCAAACTTGCCGCCGGGCACCTCGTAGGGACGAGGCAGGTCGGGCTCGGTGAAGCGCATGCGCAGGCAAGCGAGGGCGACCATGCCGCAGGAGAAGATGAAGGCGAGAGCCGACACGTTGGTCAGAGGGATGAGCATGTTCTTGCCCAAAAACGGTCCGACGACGGTGATGACGCCCAGAACGACGCAGGCGAGCTTGGGAGCGCCGGACTTGGGGTCGACCTCGGCGAACTGCTCGGGCAGCTGGCCCTTGCGGCCCATGGCGAGCATGATGCGGCTCGTGGCGCCGTAGAAGGAGTTCATCGGGCCCATGGGTCCAAGCGTGGCGATGACGAGCATGGCCAGGTACAGGAGCATGTTGATGCCCTTGAGGCAGGCAAGCGCGGGAACCGGGCTCTTAACAAACTCATGCCAGTCGAGAATGGTACCGAACGAGTAGATGCAGACCATGTAGAAGCCGCCGGCGGCCAGCAGGGCCAGGGAGATGATCTTGCCGAACTTGTTCCAGTTGAGGCCCTCGGCCGCTTCCTCAGCCTGCTGGGGAATGGTGTCGAAACCGGCGTAGAAGAACGGGGTCAGAACCAGGACCGACACGATACCGGCGAACAGGCTGGTGCCCTCGGTGGCGGCCTTGCCGCCGCCAGCGCCGGCGACCTGGGAGAACACAGGCATGGCGTTGTTCGGCGAGCCGGTGAACAGCGAGACGCCCATGGCGAGCAGCATGCCGCAGAGCAGGGCCTTGGTCAGGAAGGCCTGGAGCTTGGCGGCCGAGCTGGCACCGCGGAAGTTGAGGAAGATGACGTAGACTGCAAAGCCGAGCGCGATCAGCGTCGGGAACAGGTAAACGTCGGCCCCCAGAATGGTGTAGAGCTTGACGGCGCGCAGCCACTCAAGACCGGGCAGGCTGCCGAACATCTCGGACACGAGGGTCGAAATGGCGATGGCCTCCCACGGGCACAGGATGCCGTTGCCCAGGGCCAAAAGCCATCCGGTGATGTAGCTCAGCGTACGGCCAAAGCTACGATCGACATACTCGACGATGCCGCCCGAGATGGGGATAGCAGCCGTGAGCTCACCGAAAACAGCTCCGACGGGCACGAGGAAGATTGCACCCAAGAGGAATGCGATCATAGCGGGAACGGGACCGCCGCCCACGACCATCCAGTCGCCGACCTGCAGAACCCAACCGGTACCGATGATGGCACCGAAGCCGATGGTGAAGAAGTTCCAGAGCGAGAGCGTTTTCTTCATGCCGCCGTTATCCTCGACTGCAACTTCTGCGTTCTTGTCCGCCATTGTTCCCCTCCTTTCCTATTTGACGCCCTTGGCGTCACCCCTTGCGCGGTCCGTTTTGCCGCGCGCTTTTATTCCATGGCTTTAAGATACGGCCTTGGCGCAGCAGCGCCGCTCGCAGCTCGACCGAAGGCAGAACTGCAAAACGAGCGGCACCGTTTTTGGGACGAACGGCGGGAGGCGTCATTCGTCTTGGACGCTTTCATCTTGTCTGCTTTTGAATACCTGTTGCCGTGACGCCTGGCGCGCGGCGCGGCAACGTTCATACCATTTGTCAGGCTTTTGGCGCACATACCCATGTGTCGTGCATCTTTTTATGTAGGACCTTGATTATCAACTTCATCCGAACACTTCCCACATTCATCCGCACATGTGCGGATGAATGTGGGAACCCGATACCCTGAGGGC
>CABQZS010000104.1 GCA_902468695.1 uncultured Collinsella sp. | reverse complement strand
TCTCAATCTGTAACAGTTAGAGGTCAAATTCCCCGCCTGGTGTTACAGATCGAGACATTAGATTGGCGGCCATTCGGTTCATCTCAATCTGTAACACCTGGAGCCGTTTTGGGCAGTTTGGTGTTACAGATTGAGATTTTGCTAAAGCCGAGGATGGGCGCCGTCATCAAAACCTAGCGCTTGCGACGCTTGGTCGCGGCGATGCCGGCGGCGGCTACGGTTGCACCGGCGATGCCCAGGGCGGTGACCGTCATCGCGGTGGCGTCACCCGTGGCGGCCAGGACGGCGGCGGACTTCTTGGCCGACGTGGCTTTCTCAACCGTCTTGCTCACCGTGGCGGTCGTAGCCGGCTTGGCCGAGGGCTTAGCTTCAGGTTTGGCCTCGGGCTTGGTCTCAGGCTGCGGTGTCGGATTGGGATCCGGCGTGGGCTGTGGACCGGGAGCCGGCGTGGCCTCGGGCGTAAACGTCAGATCAGTGTTGAGCCACAGGGTGAAGGTCCAACCGCTCTCGGAATCAACCTCACTTGCCTCGCCCACCTGATAGCCACACTCAACCCCATTGATCTTCAGCTTGGTATTGGGCGTAAAGTAGAAACCGCGCGCCGGCTTAAAGTACAGGCCGTAACGATAGGTCACACCGGGCTTAAACGCGTCGATATGGTTGGTGATGTGCTGGTCCCAGAACTCAACGGAATTTACTTCGCTGCCGTCGCTGCCCGTCCAGAACTCGCACTGGAGAATAGAGTCGGAACCCGCCGGAGTACCCGCCGTAAAGACCGGCCTGTCGCCTGCCTTAAAGGTGGTCGTGGCACCGTTGATCTCGATAACGTCGATGGCACGCCATTCATCAATCGGCTGCTCGCACAGCATAAAGTCAGCACTTGGCGCTAAGACACCGTTGGCGGTCTTGATGTGGTGCGCCCAATGACCGTTGACGTTCATATTGCAGTCATCGGCCACGGTATTGTCGCCCTTGAGCCTCAGCTCGACGGAATACCTGTAGAACTTGCCCTCTTCGAAGTGGTCAATCTTCTTCATGCCCGGCTTGTACTTTGCGGGGTCGGAATACCAGAAGGCAACGGGCTTGAGCTCCGCAGGGTCGCTGCCATCCATCTCTTCCCAGCACTCATAGGCGATCTCATACTTATCGGCATCGGCGGCAGGAATCGTCGCGGTCGCACGCGGCGCCTCGCCGGGCGCGTAGTCGGTTTTCACATCGTTGACGTTTAGATTCTCAAGAGCTTCGTTTTCCGACGAAGCAGGCATCGTAATTGTTTTAATAGCAGGGACATACAGGAATTCTCCGCTTAGACTCGACTTTACGGTTTCCCCGTTTACGGTAACAACGGTTTCATCGCTGAAGGAATATCCGTCTTTTGGCTTCAGCATAAGAGAATACACGTACTCTTTCCCGCTTTTAAACTTTGTAATAGTCGGCAGGGAACCATGTGAGCCGTTATCGGAATACCAGGCAGCAACGGGTTCGTTGTTTTCAAATTCCTGCCAGCATTCATAAGCGATTTCGTATTTATCTGCATCGTAGTTAGGGACACCTGCCGTCGCCTGCGGACCAGTATCCAGCTGCCAATTGAAGTTCGTATTCTGAACATTGGCAAAGGAGATGGATTCCGATTCTGATTCCGCTGCCGGGATAACAAGGCACGCCCTCTCGTAGACATGGGTGCGGGTGTAGTAGTCATCCCGGATCTCGTTAATAGTGGGTTTCCCGGTCGCCTCGGTGTCTCCTTTAAAGGCGTCGTCCGGATCACCGATGATGATATTCCCGGGCTCTGTACCCGTATACGTAAGCTTGGATCCATCATAGGTGGTCGTCATCTTGGACTTATTCTCCTTGTACTCCGTAAAGTACTTCTGCTCCTCCTTCTGTCTCTGAATCTTGCTGATATCCAGGGTAAGCGTTGTTTTATTGCTCGCACTGTCATACGCCGCATGGACGATCAAGTCCCCCAGGCCGATAAAAGTCAAAGCGCTACCATCGAGAGCAGACTGGTCTCCATCTACAAGGGCAATCCCCTCCACATACTCAATCGTTTCTTCTTTCTTGATGTCGGTGTAATTGTTCCGCACCGTAATATTGACCCTAACGCCGCTGCCGCCAACAACATCGGTCACACCGCAGGGCATGATGGCGTCATTCGCCGGCGTGGCGGCGTTGTCGCTGGGAGTATTTTGTTCAGCGGGTGCCGCATCGTTGGATTCATCAGTGGCGCCAGTCGGGGCCGTCTGCTGAGGCTCAACGGTGGCTTGCGCCGCCGGAGCAGCATCGGTTGCAGGCGCGGTCGAAGCAGCTGGTGCGGTCGTTGCAGCCGTATCCTCCGCAACCGTCGGCGTCACCGGAGCCGCGGCAACCTCATCCGTCCCAGCGGCGGGATCGGCGCATTCCGTCGCCAGCGCCACGCTCGGCAGCAGCAGCTGACCGACCATAAGCGCGCACGCACCGGCGCAAGCTATTTTGGCACCCACACAACGCCAGGTACCGTGAACCAGCGAGCAGGTACGCTCGCGTTGGGTTTGCTTATCAAAGTGGCTTCCGCACATAACGCCCTCCTTGGTCGTAGGGACACCACCACAAAGGTGCCTGTCTTCTTTGTGGTGGTCCTGTACCACCAAGATGTGTCAAATGACTCCGTATGCCTAGGTTCGTAGATGTGAACCTAGGCCTCTACCTGCGGTTTCATTCAATATGATTTCACCATCGCCACACTCGTCCCGGGAACGCTACAATCGAGGACACGATCATTCGTCCACCCAAAGGACCGTCCTTGAACCTGAGCAGGCCTAAAATCAACGCGCTTCTGGCACTCGCGCTCTTCACCTTCGCCTTCCTTGCCGCCGAGTTTCGCTTCGACGTCAACGTCGGGCTGCTCGCCGGTGCCGAACGCGTTGTAATCGCGCAGGGCTTTATTCTGGGTGCGAGTGTGCTCGGCTTTATCGGGTACGCGCCGCTGCTCGGGCTCGCACAGCGCAAAGGCCACTCACTGGCAGTCGTCAACGCCGCTGTTCCCATCGCCATCCTGGGATTGACCCAGGTCCAGTTCCCTACGGCCCCGCTTGCCCTCGAGATTCTGGGCTGCGTGGCATTCTTTGGGCTCGGTCTGCTGGGTGCCGCTGCTCACCACGCCTTTTCGTTGACATTCCAGGATGACCCCAAACTCGCCACTGGCGCAGGAGCGGCCTATGCCGCGGGCATCCTGATACAGTTCGCCATCAACCTGCTCAATTGCGGCGGTATCGCAGAGCTCATCGTCCTTGGCGCAGCGACTATCGCCGTATCCGCCCTCAGCTTCGTTCCTCAAAAGGCTGCCGAGAGCTCCAGCCCCGCCACCAATCCCTTTGTTGAGCCCTCTCATGCCCTCGCCAAACAGGCATGCTGGAGCATCGCACTCGTCATGATTCTTGCCTGCTTGTTCTCGACCCTCGACAACGTTGTCACGCTCTCCAACGCCCACGGCACCATTGCCGTACAAACATGGCCGCGCCTCTTTTTGGCGGCGAGCGGCCTTGCCGCCGGCATTATCTTTGATCTTGCCGAGCGCCGATACATGGGACTTGTCATGCTCGGCATTGCCGTGCTCTCGACCATTTCCATTCTGGCCGTGGAAGCCGGCGCCGATCCTAACCTGGGCCTTGTCGTTTTTTACCTGAGCTCGGGCTTTTTTGTCACGTTCTTTACCGCCACCTTTACACAGCTGGCACCGCGCATGCACGCGCCCGCCCTTTGGGCCGGCATGGGCCGCGCCGCCAACAACGCGTGCGCGTTCACTACATCAGGCATCTCGCTTGCCCTCGTGACCTCGGGCAACGTTGCCCTCATCATGATCGGTGCGCTCGTTTTGCTCGTCGCCGCCTGCGCGGCATTCGTGGCAACCGGCCTGTTCCGCCTACCCCAAACCGAGCAGGAGCGCAAACATCAACAGCTTGCCGAAGAGGCGCTGGCGGCGCCGAGCATCGAAGAGCAGCGCCAGGCCTTCATCGCCAACCACGCTCTCACCCCGCGCGAAGTTGATGTACTCGTGGCCGTAACCCAGGACGAACGTCCACTTAAGCAGGTCGCCGAGGAGCTTGGAATCTCGATGCGCATGGTGCAGCGCCACCTGAGCTCTATCTACCAAAAGACCGACACACAGACGCGCGCCGGTCTCACCAAGGCCTTCCCCTCCGCCTAAAACAAAAACCACCACAAAGGCCCCCTTTGCGGTGGTTTGAGCGGAGCAGAAGGCCACTCTGCCAGTTTGTCTCAGTCTGTAACAGATAGGCCCCTAAAAGCAGGCTTATTGTTACAGATCGAGACAGTAAAGGGACACGAAGCGATCCTTCGCAGCAACGACCCTCTAGTAAAGCGATGCGACATATCGGCCGAAGCCTGGCAATGCAAACTCAAAACGTCCTTGTAGAGGCTCTTCAATTACCCCAGCCTCTACCAGACGCTTTTTATACGTTGAAATCGAACCGGAACTCTTCTTAAGCCTCGCTGCCAGCTCTTGCCTGGTCGTCGTCCCAACCGGATTCATTGCACGAAGAAATTCAAGGTCCCCTCGTGAAAGTTCCGCCGCTGTTGAAGCGAAAACTCGCGATTCCAGCTCCTCTTGCGCAAGTTTCGCGCCTCGTTCGACATCCTCAATAGAAACCTCGGAGGCCTGGCGCGAAGCATTCCATGCCCGATACCCCACCAACTGGAACATAAACGGAAAGCCATCGATCGCCTTGGCAGCGAGGTCGATCGCCTCATCAGAAATCGTCTTACCGCCGTCCTCAATCGTTAGTCGAAACGCTTCTTTTACCTCAGTCGGTGAAATTGATCCCAGCGAATGTTGAGCCGCACGACGAAGAAACGATGTCGATTTCCCCGTCAGCAGCGCCAGCACGCGAAACGGCAGTCCCGCCATAAGCAAAGCTACCTTTTTATTCTCGCTTACAAAGTGCTGGTAGGTAGTAACAAGCTCCGTCATTTGCGCAAATGATGCATCCACTTCGTCAACGGCGATAAGCACCCCGGTGTCAGTCGCTTCAAGCTGAGCAAACAAAGCGTTCATCTTAGTACGCCAGTTAGCGCCCTCAAATTCAATATCGATGTTTTCCCAGCTCATGCTTCCTACGGGGGCAATTCCGACACTGTTCACACGCCTAGAAGCGGGCTTTTCGATCAGATGGGCAGCTGATTCGTTGAGGCGCTGCAAAATGTCTTCGAGCATCCCCTCCGAGGCCGTCACATTCGCTGTAATCCAACCCTCTTGCTGGGCGCGATACGACAGATATGCCAAAAGCGCCGTTTTACCTGTACCACGCGCACCATAGAAAACCGAGCAAAGATTGGGATCGGAATCGTCATTTTCAAACGCCAGCACCATATCATCGATGATTTGCTCACGGCCGGCCATATACGCCGGTACACGTCCGAACATCGGCGTGAATGGATTTGCCTGCCTGTACGCCGTCGGTGCCGCCATAAAGCCTCCCTTGAACTCATACAACTTAATTATGCCCCTACAATCTTTAAGTATTTTAAGTATTTTTGAGTTTTTTGAGCACCCTTGAGTTCTTTGAGCGATTGGCCCCCGGCAGAACCAGTTGATTTTCTCTGCCTAAAACAAAAACCACCACAAAGGTGCTGTCCCCTGTGGTGGTTTTGGTCGGTTAGCCTTCGAACTGCGCTACTTTGTAGCGGTAGGCCGCGGCGATAACGTCTTTGCAGCCCTCGCGGCCCAGCTTGGCGCGGTTGACGACGATGTCCTTGCCGCTCGTCATCTTCCACTTTCCGGCGCTGTAGCGCTTATAGAACGCCTCGCGCGCCTTCTGCTGCTGCTTGACCAGCTTGGCGCCCTTCTTTTTGTTGAGGCCGCGCTTCTTGCGCACGATCTCGACGCGATCCTCAAAGGGCGCGGTCACCAGCACGGCAATGTGATTGGGATTGTTGCGCAGCAGGTAATCGGACAGACGGCCTTCGATAATGCAGCTCTCGGTCTCGCCCAGATCCAAAATCACCTGGCTCATCTTTTGGAACAACTTGTCCGAGTACGAACGCGCATCGTAGCGGTCGGGCAGAAACGCCATATTCTCCACGGCCAGGCGCTCGTCGTAGGCAGCTATCTTGTCGAGCGACTCGCCCGCGCGCAGCGACGCACGCACCAGCAGCTCGTTATCGTACAGCGGAATCCCCAGCTCATCGGCAAGGATACGGCCAATCTCGTGGCCCTCGGCACCAAAGTCGCGCGCGATGGTAATGACCACAGGATTCTTCTTATTCTCCAGATCGCTCATCGCGATTCCTTTCTCTATGTGACAAAGGGACAGTCCCTTTGTCACATTCTACGCTGCCACGATGCGGCGCTGATACGCTCGGACCAGCAGCGAGATACCAAAGTTGAGCACAAAGTACATCGCAAATACCAAGCCGTAGAGCATAAGCACCTGCGACAGGTCGATCGCGTGGGCCATCACGACGTTTGCCGTGTACATGAGCTCGGCCACGTTAATGCCCGAAAGATACGAGCTGTCCTTAATGACGGTCGTACACTGGCTAAACAGCGCCGGAATGATCGTCTTAAACGTCTGCGGCAGAATGATGTAGCGCATGGTGGCAAAGAAGCCGAAGCCCTGGCTCTGTGCCGCCTCAAACTGGCCACGCGGAATCGAGTTGAGACCGCCGCGCACAATCTCGGCCATAACAGCGCTGGTAAACAGCGTAAAGGCGATGGTCGAAATCACAATGTCCAAACCCTGCACCGTAAAGTAGATAAACAGGATCCACAGCAGGTTCGGCGTGCAACGGAACAACTCGATATAGGCGCTCACCAAAATACGGAACGGGCGGGGCGCGTAGCTTTTAACGAGCGCCAGCACCGTGCCAAAGATGAGCGAGAAAAAGATCGACAGCGCCGAGATCTCGATCGTCTTAACAAAGCCGCCCCAAATGTAGAGCAGGTTGGTCGCGTTGAAGATTTCCATGCGCTAGGCCTCCTCTACGTTGTCGAGCCCCAGCTCGGCCAGGCTCACGCCGCGCGGACGCTCCTTGGAGCGGCGCTCGAGCCACTGCACCAGCATGGCGAGCGGAAAGCAGATGATGAAGTACATAAGGCAGCAGACGATGTATCCCTGCAGGTAACCGTACAGGCTCACAAAGTTGTCGGAACGGTACATAAGGTCACCGCCGGCCACAAGCGCCAGCACCGACGTGTTCTTGACCAGGTTGAGCGCCTGGTTACACAGCGGCGGCAGAATGATCTTAAATGTCTGGGGCAGCACGATGTACCAGTACGCCTGCGCACGGGTGAAGCCCTGGCTCTGGGCCGCCTCCATCTGACCGCGCGGGACCGCCTCGATACCAGTGCGGATGACCTCCGAAATGTAGGCCGCGTGATACAGGCCCACACCCAAGAAGCCCAGTACGAACGGCGCAATGCGCACCGGCTGGTCGGCACCGGTTATGGCCTGCAAAAACTGCGGACCGGCCATGTACATAAAGAGCACCTGCACGGGCAACGGGGTGTTCTGGTAAAACTCCACGTACACGCGGCTTATGGCGCGCAGCACGCGCGAACGGGTGGTAGAGAACACGCCCAGCAGCGTGCCCAGCACCAGCGACAGCAGCAGACCGGCAACGACCACCTGCAGCGTCACGCCAAAGCCCTCCCAGAAGGGCCCCATGTTTTGAAATGTCGTCGACCAACGGTCGGCGTCAAACAATCCTTCGAGCATTTGATTCCTTCCTTGGACGATGCGCCTATACAAGACCCCAGGTCTTGACCTCTTGGTCGAGCCAGCCGTCGGCCAGGCGATCGCAAATCACCTGATCGACCACGGCCGAAAGGTCGCAGCCCTTCTTGGTCGCCACGCCGTAGCCCTGCTCGCCAAACTTGACCTCGGGCTGCAGCAGCTCAACGGTCTCGTTCATGTAACCGGCCAGCGTGGAGCGGTCCATGGCAAAGACGTCGATATTGCCGGCGTCGAGCGAACTCTTGATGATGGGGTAGCCGCTAAAGGCCCTAAACTCGGGCTTGCAGCTAAAGCCGTTGTCCTTGATCATCTGCTCGATCAGGCCCTGCGTGGTGGCGCCCTGGCTCACGCCAATGACCTTGCCGTCCAGATCCTCAATCGAGGTGAAGCCCGAACGCTTCTTGACCATGAGTCCCACGTAGTCGGTGCGGTACGGCGTCGAGAAATCCCAGCTCTTCTTGCGCTCGTCGGTGATGGTGTAGGTCGCCGCGACCACGTCGAGCTGGCCGTTATCGATCAGCGGGCCGCGCGTCTTGGGCGTTACGTCGGTAAACTCGACAAGCTCCTGGGCACGGGCCTCCTTGTAGCTCACGCCAAAGACGGCAGCGGCGATTTGGTAGCACAAATCGACTTCCATGCCCTCAAAGCGGCCCTTGGCGGTGTCGTAATAGCCATAGCCGGGAACGTCCTTCTTAACGCCGGCATTCAGATGGCCACGCGACTTGATGGCCGCAAGCTTGGACCCCTTGTCGGAGCCCTCGCCGCTGGTGGAGTTGCCGCAACCGGTAAGCGCGGTCCCCGTCAGCGCAAGCATGCCGGCGCCAGCCAGCTGCAAAAAGTGACGGCGCGACACGGCCGCCCTCGTCATATCCGTCATGTCCATCACCGCGCCTAGTGCAGAATCTTGGACAGGAACTCGCGGCAACGCGGGTTCTCGGGGTTATCGAAGAAGTGCTCGGGCGTGCCCTCCTCCAGGATGCGGCCGTCCTCCATAAAGATGACGCGGTCGGCCACCTGGCGCGCAAAGCCCATCTCGTGCGTCACGCAGATCATGGTGATGTCCTCCTGCGCGAGCTCAATCATAACGTCCAGAACCTCCTGGACCATCTCGGGGTCGAGCGCCGAGGTCGGCTCGTCAAACAGGATGATGGGCTGCTTGGTGCACAGGGCACGGGCGATGGCGATGCGCTGCTGCTGACCGCCCGAGAGATTCTGCGGATACTCGCCGGCCTTATGCGCCATGCCAACGCGCTTGAGCGCGGCGATGGCGATCTCGGTCGCCTCCTCCTTGCTCTTCTTTTGCAGCTTGATGGGCGCGAGCGTCAGGTTGCCCAGCACAGTCATGTTGGGATACAGGTTGAACTGCTGAAACACCATGGAGCTATACTTGCGAGCCATCTCCAGGTGGTTCTTTTTGGTGAGCGGCGTACCATCGATGACGACCTCGCCCGACGTGGGCTCCTCAAGATAATCGACACAGCGGATGAGCGTCGACTTACCCGAGCCGGAAGGCCCGATCATTACGAGCTTCTCGCCGCGCTTGACGGTGAGATTGATATCTTTGAGCACATGCAGGTCGCCAAAGTACTTGTTGAGATGCTTGATCTCGATCATGTCTGCCATGAATGTCCCTTCCCTGCGTTTACACGAGTTGAACTATTGTACGGAAAGAACCACATTTCCGCAGCCCACACTACATTCCCGTAAAGAACCCGCAACCTTCCACCTGCTCGTTGGCACTCATTGGGGACAGGCTTAAATGAGTACCCGCTCATTGGGCACTCATTTAAGCCTGTCCCCAATGAGCACCCAATGACCAGCCAGGGGAGGCACCCTTCATCGGCCAACAAAAAAGGGCGCGATCGCAATGGTCACGCCCCTCAGCATCGGCTATGTGTCGGCCGGCACTTACGCCAATTTTGCGCCGACGATCTTTGCCGCGGCCGGCTTGTCGAAGTTGCCGCCGGTGGCCTTGCCGAGTGCACCCATAACCTGGCCCATCTGCTTCTTGGAAGTAGCGCCCAGCTCGGCGATGACCTGCTCAATCAGAGCCTCGAGCTCCTCGCCCGAAACCTGCGCGGGCAGCAAGCTCTCCAGAATCTTGACCTGCTCGGTCAGGTTGTCGGTACGCTCTTGGTCGGTGCCGGCCTTGATGGACATCTCCAGCGTCTCGCTCGTCTGCTTGATCAGACGCTTGATCATGCTGTTGACGTCTTCCTCGGTCACATCGCGGCGCTCGTTGACCTCGATATTCTTCACCTCGGCCTTAACCTGGCGAATGATGGACAGGCGGACCTTGTCCTTGGCCTTCATGGCCGCGATCATTTCTTTCTGCAGCTCTTCGTTGGTCATCTGCAAATCCTCTCTAATAGCGTGGGCGGCACTCACGCGAGCACCGCCCCATGGTTACTCAGTCTTCGACGAATCGTCGGTCGAACTCTTGGTGACGCCCTTCAGACTCACGTTATAGGGTACGTCCTTGGGCATGGGGTTGACGGTGATGTCGGCATCCTTCTTGTACTGCTCCAGCCACTCGCTGTACGCAGTGCTGGCCGCTTGCGTCTTCACCACGTTGGAGACGTACTTCTTGATGGCCTTGGGCACTTGGTTGATATCATCAACCTGATTATCGACATGGAAGCAGTCGGTGCACTTGATGATGTGGTAGCCATAGGTCGACTCGACGACTTCGCTCACGTCGCCCTTGTTGAGTCCCTCGAGCGCCGTCTGGTAGCTGTCGACAAAGGTGGTGAGCTTATCCCAGCCCACATCGCCCTTCTTCTCCTTGGAACCGGTGTCCTCGGAGTACTGCTCAACGGCGTCCTCAAAGCTCAGCTCACCGGAGTTGATCTTGTCCAGGCACTCCTGCGCCTTTGCCTTGGCGGCGGCCTTGTCCTCATCAGATGCGTCGGAATCAACCTTGATCAGGATGTTCGACGAGCGGCGGGCGTCGTTGTAGCTGGACAGGTTTTCGTTGATGTAGTCGACAATCTCGCTGTCCTTGGGCTTGCTCGTGGGCGCGACGGCATCCTTGAGTTTCTGCTGCGCCAGGCTCTCCTTGAGCGAGTCCTTGTAGGTGTCCTCGGTATAGCCGTAGGTCTTGAGGGTCTTCTTAAAGGCCTTGGCACCGCCCGCGCCCTCGCACGCGTCCTTCCAAGCCTTCTCGACCTCCTCATCCGACACCGTCACGCCGTTCTCCTTCTGTGCCTGTTGAAGCAGAATCTGCTGCGTGTAGGAGTCGATGAGTTGCTTGCGGTACTTCTTGGGCGTGAGGTCGTTGTCAACCAGATACTGCGCCCAATCCTTATCCTTGGTGTAGCCGTAGGACGTGCGCATGCTCATGATCTGCTTGGTCACGGTGTCCTCGGTGAGGTTGGTGCCGTTGATAGTTGCAGCAACACCGCCGGTCAGCTTGTAGCCCGAGGTGTCCTCGGCCTGCGACATAAGGCCGGAGCACGCCATGGCCGAGACGGAAAGCAGCATTGCCAGCACGCCGATGACCACCAGAACGATCTTGACGGTCTTAGACACGTACGTCTTGCGTTGCTTCTTACGAGAGCTGGAGGCAGCACGAGCCTGCTGCTCGGGCGTCGGCTCGGGTGCGGGGTTCTTTTTCTTATTTGCCATAGTTGGCCTTTCGCATAACGAATCGAACAAACGCCATTGTGTCACAACGCAGCCCCCGCGGCACGCTTGGTGCATTGGGGACAGGTTAATCTGCACCATTTTGGTGCAAAGGGGACAGCTCTGGCAGCCGGCAGTTAGGGACAGTCCCCAAGTGCCGACTCAGCCCCACCTTAGAAGTGACGGCGGATGGCGTCGACCATGCCCTGGGGCGTGGTCTGGCCGAGCACGTCGGCTGCGGCATCGGCGTCCATAAAGATGTTCATGAGTGCCTGCAGGGCCTCGACCTGGCCGCCCGGCTCGGCGATGCCCAGATTGATGACGATCTGCGCCGGCACCGGAGCGCCCATGCCAGCCATAGCGTTAAATGTCACGGGCGCGGCGGGCTTCACCACCGCGATATAGGGCTTGGCCACAAACCCCGGATCGGTATGCGGAATGGCAATGTTTGCCGCCGGCATGGCAAGACCCGTGGGATAGGCATCCTCGCGCGTGCGAACGGCGTCGAGCCAACCGGACGCAATGTAGCCACGTGGTGCAAGCTCGCCCTCGAGCCGCGCAAACACCTCATCCGGCGTTGCACACTCCCAATCAAAAAACACCAGCTCAGGCCTAAACAGCGCTTCGTTATCCGCCATGCGCTCACCTCTCTCATCTAGTCACCTGCGACGTTCTTGAATGACCAGTCGTTAAAGACCGTTCCCGATGACTACCCAAAACAAAAGGTGGCCACGCGCGCCTTGGCGCCAATGACCACCCTGACTACTCGGCTAAATTGTACTGTGCGCCGCTAGCCGCGAGGCGCGTCAATTGCGACCTTGCCGCTCTCCAGCACGTGAACGCGGCCGTCGGCGAGCATTTGCACGACCTCGGGATACAGCACATGCTCGATCGCGTGGATGTGCTCCTCGAGCGTGTCGACGTCCCAGCCCTCCTCAACAGCCAGCGCACGCTGGGCGATGATGGGACCGTTGTCGTAGATCTCGTTGGCAAAGTGCACGGTCACGCCGGTCACCTTGACGCCGCGAGCAAACGCATCGTCAATCGCATGGGCACCGGTAAAGCTCGGCAGCAGTGCCGGATGCAGGTTGACCACGCGATTGGGGAACGCCGCCAGCAGCGGCGTGTGCACCATGCGCATATAGCCGGCCATCACCACGTACTCGCAGCCGCGCTCGAGCAGCTCATGCGCGATGATCTCGTCGGCCGCGATGGGGTCGGCATAGACGTCCTTGGACAGCGTGAGCGTCTGGATACCCGCACGCTCGGCGCGCTGCAAGCCCTTAGCCGATGGACGGCTCGACACCACAAGCTCAATCGAGGCGTTGAGCTTGCCGGCGGCGATCAGGTCGATCAGCGCCTGCAGGTTGGTACCCGAACCGCTGATAAGCACGCCGATCTTAAGCGGCTCAGCCGTATCGGTGCCGGTCGGACGGGTGTAGGGCACAAAACCCAGACCCTCAGCAGCAGTCATCTGCTCGTTAGCGCTCATCGGAGTACACGACCTTACCGGAACCCTCGACGCACTCGCCCACGCGGAACGGCTTCTCGCCCAGAGCGACCAGGGCCTCGGTCACGGCAGCCTCGTCCTCGGGGGCGACGATCAGGCACAGGCCGACGCCCATGTTGAAGGTCTTGCATGCCTCATTGGGCGCGAGCTCGGCCTGACGCGACACGTAGGTGATGACGGGCGGAACATCCCAGCCCATCTCGGCGCCGCTGCGGGTGACCACGGCATCGACGTCGTCGGCGAGCGCGCGGTTGAGGTTCTCGGTAATACCGCCGCCGGTGATATGGGCAATGGCATGAACGTTAGCGCCACCGCGGAGCAGCTCCAGAATCGGCTTGACGTAGATGCGCGTGGGGGCCAGCAGGGCGTCGGCCAGCGAAGCACCGCCGAGCTCCTCGAGCGGACGGCTCAGCTCCTCGGCCTTAGCGGCGGCCTCGGGCGTGCCCGGCTTAATGCCGTCGACACCGATGACCTTGCGCACGAGCGAGTAACCGTTGGAATGCACGCCGGTGGAAGGCAGGCCCAGGATCACATCGCCGGGGCGAACGTTCGCGGGGTCGAGCATCTTGGGACGATCGACAACACCCACGGTAAAGCCGGCGAGGTCGTAATCGGCGGGGGCCATGACGCCCGGGTGTTCGGCCATCTCGCCGCCCACGAGCGCGCAACCCGCGAGCTTGCAGCCGTCGGCCACGCCCTTGATGATCTTTGCCATGTGTTCGGCCTCAATGTGGCCGATGGCAACGTAATCCAGGAAGAACAGCGGCTCGGCGCCCGAAGCCAAAATGTCATTGACGCACATGGCGACCAGGTCCTGGCCCACCGTCTCGTGACGGTCCATGATCTGGGCGAGCACGAGCTTGGTGCCCACGCCGTCGGTGCCGCTGATCAGGATCGGGTCTTCCATATCCTTGAGCGCGGCGGCCGAGAACAGGCCACCAAAGCCACCGATGCCGCCGATAACCTCGGGGCGGTTGGTGTCCTTGACCATCTGCTTAATAGCGTCGACGGCACGGCCACCCTCGGCGGTATCGACGCCGGCGTCCTCGTACGTCACATGCTTGCTGTCGCTCATCTGAGCCTTCCTCTCCCACTACCGTGGCGCCGCGCGGGCGCCAAACGGTGCTCATAGTTGCATTCATTTCGGCGCGCGCCATAACAGCACGCGCCGTCATATCAACAAAACAGCAGGTAAAACCTACCAAAATAAACCTGTCCCTAAATGGCAGGCTTTAGGCCTCGCCGTGCTCCTCTTCCCAGCTGCGGTCGTCGTATTTCTCGACCACGGCGTCGTCGTCAAAGTGCAGCGGCTTGTCCAGGTTGCGGGGCTTAAAGCCCTCCATGAACTTGTCGCGGCCAAAGCTCTCGGGAATCGCCACGGGATAGCGTCCGGTAAAGCACGCATCGCAGTAGCCGCCCTTGGGCATGACCTTCAGCAGGCCCTCGACCGAAAGGAAGGCCAGCGAATCGGCGCCGATATACTCGCAAATCTCGTCGACCGTCTTGTTGGCACTGATGAGCTGCGACTGCACGTCGGTATCGATACCGTAAAAGCACGGCCAGATGACCTCGGGCGAGTTGATGCGGATATGAATCTCCTTGGCGCCGGCGTTGCGCAGCATCTTGACGAGCTGCACCATGGTGGTGCCGCGGACGATGGAGTCGTCGATGACGACCAGGCGCTTGCCCTCGATGTTGTCGCGCAGCGGGTTGAGCTTCATACGCACGCCCATGGCACGCAGCTCCTGCGTAGGCTCGATAAACGTACGGCCCACGTAACGGTTCTTGATGAGGCCCTCGCCAAAGGGAATACCGCTCTCGTGCGAATACCCCTCCGCGGGCGGCAGGCCGGAGTCGGGCACGCCGATGACCAGGTCGGCCTCGACGGGCTCCTCATGTGCCAGCTGACGACCCATGTCATAACGGCAGGCGTAGACACTCTTGCCGTTCATGATGGAGTCGGGGCGAGCGAAGTAGACCTGCTCAAAGATGCAGTTAGCAGGCTCTTCGGCAGCGGGCACACCCTGCTCGGACACAAGACCCTCAGCGCTGATGCGCAAAATCTCGCCGGGACGGACGTCGCGGACGTACTCGGCGCCCACAATATCGAGTGCGCAAGTCTCGGAGGCGACGACCCAGCCGCCGGCGCGGGTGACACGGGTGGTGGCGTCGACCGTCGCGGCGCCGTCCTGCGACGGAAGCTGCGAAACGGATGCGGCATCGGCCTGGTCCAGGCCTTCGTCCACCAGCTTGCCCAGCACGAGCGGGCGAATGCCGTGCGGATCGCGGAATGCGTAGAGCGCCTGCTCGTTGATGAGCGTCATGGCGTAGCCGCCGCGCACGAGCTCCATGGTCTTACGAATGCCCTCGCGCGGATGGCCCGTACGCTGAGTAAAGTAGCCGATGAGTTTGGTCGCGACCTCGGAATCCGAATTGGAGAGGAACGGCACGCCCAACTCGATCAGCTGGCGGCGCAGCTCGTCGGTGTTGACGAGGGTGCCGTTGTGCGCGAGCGCGATAATGACGCTATTGATGGTAGAGAGGTGCGGCTGAGAGGCTTCCCAGCTCTTGGCGCCGGCGGTGCCGTAGCGCACATGACCCACGGCCAGCTGACCGGAGAGCGTCGACAAGTCGGCATTGGAGAACACGCGGTCGAGCAGGCCCAGATCCTTGCGGACCATAACCGTACCGCCGTCACCAACAGCGATTCCCGCCGATTCTTGGCCACGGTGCTGCAGTGCACGCAGGCCAAAGTACGTCAGTCGAGCCACGTCGCGATCGGGCGCCCAGACACCAAAAACGCCGCATTCCTCATGCAGCTGGTCAGAGTCCGGATCATACGTCGACATGGCGTTCACCTGTCCCGCGGCACGCTCGGCCGCGCGGATGGTTTCTTGAGACATGGCATCCCCTCAGAGCCTCGTATTTTGGCGTTACCCGCCTTATTATACGCACGGCGCGACGCGCTCCCCAGCGCATGAGCAGCGCTTTTTAAAAGCCCACCGAGCTAATAATCCGTTTTGCAGCCAAACATTTTATTGGGCAACCGCCTCGGGGCCGACGTTCCCGCATACTTCCGTTGCGACGCGTCTCGCCCGCCGTTGGGGCTTGCATTGTTGCAATTGGGACGTTCGTCCTGTCTTTTGGCAGGTCGGCGGCGTATCCTTGTACCTACAGCAAAACGAGAAAGGTTATGTATGGATCGAAACGAACTCGACCCCAGCGTCCCCAGCGCCACGGAGGTCAAGAAGATCCCCCTCATCATTAAGGTGTACGCCGTCCTGTGCATCCTGTCCGGCGTGGGCACGCTCCCTTCGGTCGGTGCCTTTATGTGGCAGGTCATCACCGCGCTCATCAACGGCAACGCCGCCGCCAAGCTCGGCGACAACACGCTCGTCGCGGTCGGACTGATTGTCGCCGGCATCATGCTCTCGGCTGCCAGTGCCGTCATCTTGATCATCTTTGGCCTGGATCTCATCAAGAACCAGCGCCGCAATGCCGCCCGTCTGTCCTATATCCTTATCGCGTTTACCGTCGTCGAGCTTTTGGTTGACGTGATGCTCCAGGGCATCGGGCCCTTCTTGCTGCGCCCTGCCATCCAGCTCGGCATCCTCGTCGCGCTTTCGGCCACCGTCGACCCCACACTGCGCCAGGAGCGCGAGCTGCAGCGCCGCCTGCAGGAGATGCTCGACCGCGACGCCGCCGCCGAGGGCATGCTCGGGCGCGATGAAACCGGCGAGGGCTACATCAAGCTCAACTACTTCAACCTGTTCTGGGTATTCTTTGTCTGCTGCGTGCTCGGCCTGGTCCTGGAGGATATCTGGCATATGACCGTCGACGATCCGGGTGTCTACCAGGACCGCGCCGGTATGCTGTTTGGCCCCTTCAGCCCCATCTACGGCTTTGGTGCCGTGCTCATGACCATGGTGCTCAACCGCTTCTATAAAAAGAACCCCATCATCATTTTCCTGGTGAGCGCCCTGCTCGGCGCCAGCTTTGAGGTGTTCGTGGGCTGGTTTATGCAGACCGCGTTTGGCGTGGTCTCGTGGAGCTACTCGCACATAACGCTGTTCGGCATGCCCGACCCGCTCGTGGTCCTCACGGGCGGACGCACCTGCACGGGCTTCGCCTGTCTGTGGGGCCTGGGCGGCCTCATCTGGATCAAGCTGCTGCTGCCGAGGCTGCTTAAGCTTATCAACATGATCCCCTGGAAGAGCCGCTACTCGGCCACCGTCATCTTTACCGTTATCATGCTGGTCGACGGCGTCATGACGCTGCAGTCGCTCGACTACTGGTACCAGCGCGTTAACGGCACTGAGCCGGACATTCCCGTCGCACAGTTCTACGGAGAGCACTTCGATAACGAGTACATGGAAAACCGCTTCCAGAGCATGACCATGAGCCCCAAGGATGCGACGCGCGTGTAGCGCCCACCGCGCCCAAAACGCAAAATGCCCTCCGGTATCAACACGTACCGGCGGGCATTTTTATAAACGAGTCTTCTATCGACGCAAGCCTCTACGCCTCGTGCTCGACCTCACTCACGCATTCGTTCTTGATGGTGCCAACGAGCGCTTGCAGCGCATCGACCACGTGCGGGCGAATGTCCCCGCCGATGAGCACGAGCATGATGTCGTCGCCTACGGCAAGCTCACCGCTCGCCAGCCACACGCGCACATAGCCGATACCCGGCATCACGCGCGTGGCCTCGATAGCAGCCTGCACCTTCTGAGCATCGAAGCCGAACACCATGCCGCCCACCTTGTGGCCCGGCGCCACGCCATCGGTCTCGACACCGCGCGCCTCGGCCTTGGGCGTCGCGCGCACCACACCGTTATGTGTCAGATACATACCGCACGCAGGTGCCGACGAATCGGCCTTGGCCTCACGCAGCCAAGTATCAACCGAAGGCATCAATTTGCCATTTTCAATCATCGTTTCTCCCTCTACTGTCAGCGAGTAGCCAATTTAGGACGGGTTTTGCTACCCCTGGATAATCTATTCCTCGACCGGCGTGAGCACCATGACAGCACGCGTGTTGCTCAGCGATAACGAACGACAGGTCACAAGCGTTACGACCTTGGTTGCCGAAGCAGCACGATCGGTGGCATCGCTCGCCACGGCAGAGGCACCGTCGAGCATCTCGGACAGGTAATTTTTCAGTCCGTCATCGCCCTCAAAATTGGGCGTGCGCGCCTTGGCATACGTGTCCTCGACAACTTTGGTCGCCAGCGGTCGCAGCTTATACGTAGCATCCCGTGTGATGTAATACACAAACTCAATGCTGTCGAACGTCGCCTGGTCGGTGGTGTCCGAAATCACATTGAACATCGATCCGTCGTTCATATGGTGGCCGTAAATCGTGGTCTGCTGGTCGACCATTCCCGGCGCGGTGTCATCACTATCCAAGAAAATGGCACCGGACGCGTTAGATGCACCGTCAAACAGCGTGTTGAGGTATTTGGAGTTGTTGTTGGTCTGCACCACGGGGTAGTTGATGTTGGTGCCGGGCGCGTAAATCCAACCCACAACCTCGGGATTTGTCT
>CABQZS010000103.1 GCA_902468695.1 uncultured Collinsella sp. | reverse complement strand
AGTTCCTTACCTTAACTTACCAACGATAGTGAGAGAACGCGCGGTTGGCCTCGGCCATCTTGAAGACGTCCTCACGCTTCTTGACGGAAGCGCCCAGTCCGTTGGAAGCGTCGAGGATCTCGTTGGCGAGACGCTCGGCCATGGTCTTCTCCTTGCGAGCGCGGGAGAAGTTGACGATCCAGCGGATACCCAGAGCGGTGGAACGACGAGAGTTGACCTCCATCGGGACCTGATAGGTAGCGCCACCGACACGCTTGGGCTTAACCTCGAGCGTGGGCTTGACGTTGTCCATAGCCTTCTTGAAGGTAGCGAGAGCGTCGCCACCCTCGGACTTCTCGGCAACGATCTCGAAAGCGGTGTAAACGATGCGCTCAGCGGTGGCCTTCTTGCCGTCAAGAAGGACCTTGTTGATGAGCTGAGTCACCAGGCGGTTGTTGTAAACGGCGTCAGGCTGAACCTCACGACGATTAGCTGCTGCACGACGCGGCATGTGAAATCTCCTTAAGTGTCTACCGTGCGGCGCTTAGGCGGCACACGGCGAAAGTATCAAAACGTTATCTGGCTTATTTAGCCTTGGGGCGCTTAGCACCGTACTTGGAACGGGCCTGCATACGGTTCTGGACCGGAGCAGCGTCGTAGGCGCCACGGATGACGTGATAACGGACACCAGGGAGGTCACGGACACGACCGCCGCGGACGAGCACGATGGAGTGCTCCTGCAGGTTGTGGCCCTCACCCGGGATGTAAGCAGTAACTTCGATGCCGTTGACAAGGCGAACACGGGCAACCTTACGAAGAGCCGAGTTCGGCTTCTTGGGGCTCGTGGTGAAGACGCGGGTGCACACGCCGCGCTTCTGGGAGTTGTGCTGCAGAGCAGCGTTCTTGGACTTCTTGGGCACGGAACGACGGCCCTGGCGAACCAGCTGGTTAATAGTAGGCAAAGCGTACTCCTTCTCGAATGATTCCAGCTTTCTGTAAAGTGCAACGGCTTGAATCGAGGGGTCAGCATCCCCCTACGAAACACGCAGTTCGATAGGATACGTGGCGTTAGCTGTGCCGTCAACAGACCACGCCGCCGGGCGTATCCAAAAATTGGCACATTTCCGCAAACCCTACACAAAAGGAATCCCCTCCTGTGCGCGGGAGCTGATTCCCGGGCCGGGCGGCCCATCAAGATCTTGCCGCATACTTCCGAAATTCAGACGAATATCGCTCGCTTTAACCGTCAATTTAACTCAAAAGAGGCCGCTTCCCCTAGTAGGAAGCGGCCCAGACTTTACGAATAGACAATGGTAAAGGGTACTTCTGTTTCGGTCTCTCCTGTTGATGTGTACCTCGTACCCTCAAGGGTTACCGAGACCACTTGATCGACATTGATCAGTTTTGTCGGCACCGAGATGTTCTCTCCGCTATTGCGCGTCAGCGAGACATAGAAATTGTACGCGCCCGCAGCATCATCTTCGATAATCTGCTCTGATCCATCCTTGTAGGTAACGGTCAACTTTTTCGTGACTGCGTCAATGCCCAGATCATCGATGTGTGTCTGGATAGAAAACGGGCTGATCTCGAGAGGCGAGTCATCGGAGCGGAGTTCCTTTGTATCGACGTACGCTCCAACGCTAAACTCGGGCGTCGATGCCTCGAACGGCTTCGCGTCCTCGCCTTCGCCCTCGGTCCACGAGATATTCCAGGTGACCGCATGTCGTAAATCTCGATCGCGATTCCAAGATGCAAAGTACATCGTGCCGTTAATGACCGTGTCGCTTGATGTGTCTTTATCAATGGTGCAGCGTGTGTCAGCCCATTCCTCGCCGAAGTTCATGCTGGGCGTACCGATGCCTTGTTCTTCTTCACCATAGAGAACAAGTTCGCCTGTCTCTGCTGCCGGTTTGTAGTAGTTAACGCCATTTGGATTGGACAACGTAAACATCACGGCTCCGCAGCCGTTTTGGTCAATAGCCATCTCATGGATATCGAGCGTATAGCCATTACCCTCGACGGACAGATCAACCTTCTGGACTGTGCCCTCCAGGCTTTGGGGCGCGATGCCATCACCGAACTCTCTGGTGTAGGTATATTGAGTTCCCGATGAGCCGCCGTTGGTCCAGGTAATGGAATCCCCGTTGCCGTGGTTTCCCCAAGCTGAGGCAAAATAGCTGGAATTGACAACGGCGTAGGCGACCCCTCCGGTCGCCAACACCCCGGCAAGACATCCGATTACGGCAACATACAGAGGCTTCGCGTGGCCCTTTCGATGAAGCGGCTCACCCGCAGCGGTATTTAGGACGCGATCTGCAAGATCGCTATCGGCTTGGATGGACTCGAAGGCCTGCTTGATTTGATTGGATTTCACGGTCGCCCTCCTCTAGGATGAACTTGAGCTTCGATCGACCGCGAGCTAAACGCGTTCGAACGGTCGCGGCTGGTACATGCAACAACTCGGCAATCTCTGAGGTCGAAAAGCCCAGATAGTAATAGAGCACGATCGGAACACGGAATCGCTCCGGAAGTCGCATAACGTCTGACAGGACCGCCTTGGTCTCATCCTGCGCCGCCGAAAGCGAATCGGCCAGGTTCTCAATATCCTCCACACGCCTCCACGGCTTTCGAAAGAGCGATTTGCATTCATTGATCGTGACCCGGATAAGCCAGCGGCGAAGATGTTCCCAACTTTCAAAGTGTCCATCGCTTTTAAGCAACTTAAGAAAGACATCTTGGGCAATATCGTCGGCATCGGCACGATCGCGCAGGTACGTCAATGCGATTCGAAATACGACATCCCGGTGATCTTCGACCGCCTGTCTAAATGCTTGTTCTTCCATAATCACCTCCCGGTGACGGTAATGATTCTTGATGAGGACCTCACCATTGATACGCTCTGGCCGGACGAAATGTTTCAAATTCAAGCAGGAAAAACCTACCAAAATAAACCTGTCCCTTTTTGGCAGGTTCTCTTCAAAAAAAGACCCGCTTCCCTGTTGGGAAACGGGTCTTTGGAAGGGCGGTTAACGTACTTGGAAGTTACTCCTCGTCGTTGTCCTTGGCCTCTTCGGCGTCGTCGGTGTCCACGAGCTGGTTGAGCAGCTCGTCGAGGGAAGCCATGTCCTCGTTGATCGCACCGTTGGCGGGAGCCTTCTTGTCGTCGATCGGGGCGCCCAGGAGCTCCTCGTCGGCGTCGGCGTGATGCGTCGGCGCGGCGGAGGTGCCCAGCAGGATGTCGTCCGGACCGTCGGGGCTAAAGACCATCTGCAGCAGCTGCGAGAGGTCTTCCTCGTCGGCAACGTCGTCGTTGTTCTCGAGGATGTAGAGCAGATCGTGGGCCTCCAGGCCGTCACGGAGCTCCTCGATCGCCTTGGCACCGATGCCATCGATGCGCAGCAGATCCTCCTCGGACTTGCCAACCAGGTCGCCGACCGTCTCGATGCCGACCTCGCTGAACTTGTTGGTCCAGCGCTGCGACACGCCCAGGTCGTCGAACAGGTACAGGCGAGCCTTCTCGGCGGAGATGGTGTGGCCGTTGCGAGTGAACGAACCGTCAGCACCACCGAACTCGTCGTAGCCGGCCCAGTCGAGCTGCTGCGGGAGCTGCTCGTCCAGGTCCTTGAGCTCCACAGGAGCCCACTCGGGCAGCGACTTGGCGTTGGGCGAAGCCGGGCCGTCGATGTCCACGTAGCCGTCGGCCGTGCGATACGTCAGCTTGGCGTTGGCGTACGGCTTGAGGCCAGTACCAGCCGGGATCTTCTTACCGACGATGACGTTGGACTTAAGGTCGAGCAGGTGGTCGACCTTGCCCTCGATGGCAGCCTCGGTAAGGACACCGGCGGTACGGATGAACGAAGCGCTCGACAGCCAGGAGTCGATGTTGGACGCGACCTTGAGCGTACCCAGGATGACGGGCTCGGCCACGGGAGCCTGACCGCCCAGGCGGGCAACGCGCTCGACCTCGTCGGCGAACTCGTAGCGGTCGACGTACTGACCAAGCAGGTACTTGGAGTCGCCGGGGTTGGTGATCTGAACGCGACGCAGCATCTGACGTGCGAGCACCTCAATGTGCTTGTCGTTCAGGTCGACGCCCTGGCTGGTGTAGACGTCCTTGACGCTCTCGACGAAGGTGTGCATCGTCGACTCGATGTCGGTCAGCTTGCGCAGGTTGCGGAAGTTGACGAAGCCCTTGGTGATCTGGTCGCCGGCGCGAACCTCGCAACCGTCCTCGATCTCGGGCATAAAGCGCACCGAAGCGGGGACGCGACGCTCGTCGAGGACACGGGTGTGATCCTCAGAGTCGGTGAGCGTCAGCACGTACTCGGACTTCTCGGGCTTAATCGAGAGGTGGCCGGAGTACGGAGCCAGCTCGGCCTCGCGACCCAGGATCTTCTCGTTGACGTTGCCGACGATATCGAACATACGGCTGACCGTAGGCAGACCCTGCGTAATATCGTCGACGCCAGCGACGCCGCCGGAGTGAATGGTACGCATCGTAAGCTGCGTACCGGGCTCGCCGATGGACTGGGCGGCAATAATGCCGACGGCAGTACCGATGGCGACCGGACGACGGGTGGAAAGATCCCAGCCGTAGCACTTCTGGCACACACCGTACTTGGAGCGGCAGGTGAGCAGCGCGCGGAGCTTGACCTTCTTGAGGCCCGCATCGACCATCTTCTGGATGTCGGCGACCTTCTCGATGTAGCCGTCCTGCTCAAAGAGCACGGTGCCATCGGGAGCCACGACGTCCTCGATGAAGCAACGGCCGACGAGGTCGGTGTTGAGGTCGGTGGTGCCGGGGATGATGAGGTTGTAGGTGACGCCTTCGTGCGTACCGCAGTCCTCCTCGCGGACGATGACGTCCTGGGCCACGTCGACCAGACGACGGGTCAGGTAACCAGAGTCCGAGGTGTGGGATGCGGTATCGACCAGGCCCTTACGGGCGCCGTAGGTCGAAATGAAGTACTCGAGCGGCAGCAGGCCCTCGCGGAAGTTCGCCTTAATGGGAAGGTCGATCGTCTCGCCGGACATGTCTGCCATCAGGCCACGCATGCCACCGAGCTGACGCAGCTGGGTCTTAGAACCACGGGCGCCGGAGTCGGCCATCATGTAGAGCGGGTTCTCCTCGTCGAACATGTCGAGCATGAGCGCTGCAACCTTATCGGTACAAGCGGTCCACTCGTTAACGACTTCGATGTGGCGCTCCGTCTCGTTGATGAAGCCCTCCTCGAAGTACTCGTTGATCTGGTCGACATTGGCCTGGGCGTGGTCGAGCAGCTCCTGCTTCTCGGCAGGGATGAGAGCGTCCCACACCGAGATGGTGAGGCCGGCGCGGGTAGCGTAGTGGAAGCCGGAGTACTTGATGGCGTCGAGGATCGGGCCGACCTTGGCCTCGGGGTAACGATCGCAGCAGTCCGCAACCAGCTTGGCCACGTCGCCCTTGACCATCTTGTAGTTCATGAACTCATAGTCTTCGGGCAGGCACTGGCGGTTGAAGATGATGCGACCGATAGAGGTCTCGAAGCGCGCGGTCTTGTTGCCGGTGACGTCATAGTCGACAAACTCGTTCTTGCCGTTCTTGACGCGGAAGATACGGGTGCCGTCCTCGTTGATGACGTTGGCGTCGGCAGCGGACACGCGGACCTGAATCTTAGCCTGCATGTCGACCTCGGAGCGGCAGTCATAGGCGTGCAGCGCGTCGTCGAAGCTGGCGAACACGTGGTTCTCGCCCGGCAGACCCTCGCGAACCTGGGTGAGGTAGTACACACCGATGATCATGTCCTGCGAAGGGATGTTGACCGGCTTGCCGGATGCCGGCGAGCGCAGGTTGTTCGCAGAGAGCATGAGCACGCGGGCCTCGGCCTGAGCCTGGCTGGACAGCGGCACGTGGACAGACATCTGGTCGCCGTCGAAGTCGGCGTTGAAGGGCGAGCAGACCAGCGGGTGCAGGTGGATAGCCTTGCCCTCGACCAGCACCGGCTCAAAGGCCTGGATGGACAGACGGTGCAGGGTCGGTGCACGGTTGAGCAGCACGACGCGGCCGTCGATGACCTCTTCGAGGATGTCCCACACAAAGGTGGCACCACGGTCGATAGCGCGCTTGGCGCCCTTGATGTTCTCGACCTTGCCAAGCTCGACCAGGCGCTTCATGACGAAGGGCTTGAAGAGCTCCAGCGCCATGGTCTTGGGCAGACCGCACTGGTGCAGCAGCAGCTTGGGGTCGGTAACGATAACCGAACGGCCGGAGTAGTCGACACGCTTACCCAGCAGGTTCTGACGGAAGCGACCCTGCTTACCCTTGAGGGCCTCGGCGAGCGACTTGAGCGGGCGACCGCCACGGCCAGAGACCGGGCGACCACGGCGGCCGTTGTCGAACAGGGCGTCCACGGACTCCTGGAGCATGCGCTTCTCGTTGTTCACGATGATCGCGGGGGCGTCCAGGTCGAGCAGGCGCTTGAGTCGGTTGTTACGGTTAATCACGCGACGATACAGGTCGTTGAGGTCGGACGCAGCGAAGCGGCCGCCGTCGAGCTGAACCATCGGGCGCAGATCGGGCGGAATGACCGGGATGACGTCCAGGATCATGTTCGCGGGGCTGTTACCGCCCTTCAGGAAGGCGTCAACGACCTCAAGGCGCTTGACGGCCTTCTCGCGCTTCTGCTTCTGGGAATCCTCGTCGGCGATGATGGCCTTGAGCTTCTCGGCCTCGGAGGGGAGGTCGATGGCAGCGAGCAGGTCGCGGACGGCCTCGGCACCCATACCACCCTTGAAGTACATGGAGTAGTAGCGGGTCATCTCGCGGAACAGCGGCTCATCGGAGATGAGGTCGCGCTCGGTGAGCTTCATGAAGGCGTTGAAGGCGTCCGTGCGGAGCTGCTTCTCGTCCTTGCACTCTTCCTCGATGTCAACGATGCCAGAGGCGATCTCCTCGGGGGTCAGCGGCTCCTCGTCGGAGAACTCGTCAAAGTTCTCGGGGTCGCCCTGCTCCTTGAGGGACTCGATCTGGCGGGCGCACTCGGCATCGATCTCTTCCAGATCGGCGGCGAGCTCCTCGCGCAGGTCGTCAGCGTCGGCCTCGCGAGCCTCGTAGTCTACCTCGGTGATGATGTAGCTGGCAAAGTACAGAACCTTCTCGAGGTCCTTGGACTTGATGTCGAGCATACGGCTCATCGGGAAGCTCGTGGGGCTCTTGAAGTACCAGATGTGGGACACGGGAGCGGCGAGCTCGATGTGGCCCATGCGGTCGCGACGCACCTTGGCCGAGGTGACCTCGACGCCGCAGCGCTCGCAGACGATGCCCTTAAAGC
This sequence comes from uncultured Collinsella sp., assembly GCA_902468695.1. GTDB lineage: Bacteria > Actinomycetota > Coriobacteriia > Coriobacteriales > Coriobacteriaceae > Collinsella. The sequence goes on along the minus strand of CABQZS010000103.1, from coordinate 87 downwards.
GGATGCCCTTGTACTTGCCGCAGGAGCACTCCCAGTCCTTGGCGGGACCGAAGATCTTCTCGCAGAACAGGCCGTCCTTCTCGGGCT
>CABQZS010000102.1 GCA_902468695.1 uncultured Collinsella sp. | reverse complement strand
CGAGGTGGAACAGCTCGACGAGCGCAATGAGCATGCCCCAGTCGATGCCAAAGGAGATAAGACCCACGACAGCGAACTTGAGGAACTGCTTGGTATGAGGTTGTGCCAGCGCCTTGCGCACGTAATCACATCCAATGTGTTGATGAATCGAGCAAAGGGTACTTTAGAGCTTTTGCAAGGGAAACGTAAGGTCTTTGCCAAGAACTATATGAACTCGCCAAATTTTCAAGAGCTAATCCGCAAACGTTGAAAATTTGCCCGTAAACGAGCGACACCCACGGACGATACTGCGCTGAGTGCGCGTCGTCCGTGGGCGCCGTAATGCTGCAGGGGTTTCGAGCTATTTTGTCTCGTCGCCCTCCAGGAAGATTTTTCGGGTCACAAAGTTGTAGACCATGACAAGCGCGGTGGCGCAGATCTTGGCGATATTGGCCTCGAGTCCCAGGCCGGCGTTGAGGGCCAGCACGATACCGTCGTTGAGTGCCAGACCGATCACGGACAGCACGACAAAGATGATGAACTCGCGGCGGCGGCTCATGCCTTCCTTGTGCGCAAACACGTACTTCATGCTTGCGAGGTAGTTAAAGATGAGTGAGATGATAAAGCCGCTGGTGTTGGCGATTAGGATGTTGAGGCCCAGACCGTAGTGGAGCAGATTCATAATGCCAAAGTCGATAACCGTGGCAATGACACCGACGACGCCAAATTTCATGATCTGTGCAAGGAGCTTTTGCATGGTACCTGCCTTAAGCTGGCGCCGAAGCGCCGCGGGGATGACAAACTCAGCAAGTTTAGCCAATCCCCGCGGGTGGTGCTAGGCGCGCTCCTCGATAGCACCGTTTCTATATGCATCGAGCAGCTGACGCAGATCCTGGATTTGGCTGCGGATCTTGGCGCCAGTATCGGTGTCGCTCACCATGCGGCGACGGTCTGCTTGGTCAAAACGGTTGGTCTCGCTTTCGATGTCCACGTTGCGCGTGAGTGCCTCGGCAACCGTCGTAAAGGCCCGGTGCGACTTGAGGCGGCAGCCGCGCGAGCTCGAGATGAGCGTATAGCCGGCGATGCCCGTCTTGGGATGGTAAGCGCGGCAGAAGCCGCCATCGATGACCAGTAGCTTGCCCTCGGCGCGGATGGGTTGCTCGCCCTTGGTGGTTTTAACGGGCGTGTGGCCGTTGATGATGTGGCCGGTCGGCGAACATGCCATGGGCGCGACGCCAAACTCGCGCATGATGTCGTCGCAGACCGAGGGCGACTTGGTAAGCGTAAAGTACGGATCCATCGGCTCGACCCAGGTGCTCTTATCGGCGATATAAGCGCGCTCAAAGGTACGCACCAGGCGTCCGCTGGCGGGTGAGCTAAAGCCAATCCACAGGTACCACATCCAGTCGAGAGCGTCGCGGTCGCCCACGCGCCAGGCGCGGCGGGCGATGTGGTCGCAAAAATCGAGATAATCGCGCCCGGCGTGCCAGGTGCCCAGACAGTTCATGCTGCTAAAGGTGCCGTCTTCGTTGAGCGGAACGCAGCCGTGGAAGAGCAGGTTGCCGTTGGCGACCTTGTACATCGAACCATGGGAATAGAGGAAATCGATATGGCGATGCAGGTGATCAGCGGTGACAAACTCGGACACGAGCTTGTCGATGATGTGCTGTTCCTGGGGCGTGAGCGTATAGGGGTCCGCCGGGTCGACGGTGGGGAAGTCGTTGGTCGTGAGCGGCCACACGCTGCCGTCGGCGAGCGTGACCGTGCCGGTTTCGTGGTCGATCTTGTCGAGTAGCAGACGGTCGGTCATATCGAACTCGGGGTGGCGCTGGATAATCTGGCCCTCGAGCTTAAAGAGCAGCACGTTGATGGCCTTGATCAGCGGGGTGATGGACTCACCGGCGGTGTAGGTGGCATCGGCAAAGGCGACAAGCTCACGCAGCGAGATGCCGTAATCGTTCTCGAGGATCTCGTAATTGTCGTAGCGTAGGTTGTTGCGCAACACCGTGGCGATGCAGGCGGGCTCACCGGCCGCAGCACCCATCCACAGCAGGTCGTGGTTGCCCCACTGGATGTCGAGCGAATGGTAGGTGAGCAGACGGTCCATAATCTTGGCCGCGCCGCCGCCGCGGTCGAAGATGTCGCCCACCAGGTGCAGGTGGTCGACGGCCAGGCGCTTGATGAGCGAGGCGAGCGACTCGATAAAGTCGTCGGCGCTGGCGGTCTCCAGGATGGACTCCACGATGCGCTCGTGATAGCGCACGCGATAGTTGTTCTCGTCCGGGTGCGTGTGCAACAACTCGTCGATGATGTAGGCGTAATCGCGCGGGATGGCCTTACGCACCTTGGAGCGCGTGTAGCGGCTCGAAAGCGAGCGTGCGACCATGATGAGCTGGTCAAGCATCGTCTTGTACCAGGTTGGCGAGTCCTCGCGCTGGCTGCGGACCAGGTCAATCTTCTCGCGCGGGTAGTAGATGAGCGTGCACAGCTCGCCCTTCTCGTCAAAGGAGAGCGTGTCGCCAAAGATCTCGTCGACATGCTCGCGCACGACGCCCGAGCAGTTGTTGAGGATGTGCATAAAGGCTTCGTACTCGCCGTGCACGTCGCTCATAAAATGCTCGGTGCCTTTGGGTAGGTTGAGGATGGCCGAGAGGTTGATAATTTCGGTAAACGCGGATTGTTCGGTGGGGAACTGTCTCGACAGCAGGCGCAGATACTTAAAGTCTTGCGGGTTGCGATCGAATGCGACCATGAAACACCTTCCGATGGAGCTGGTAAAACTGATAAACAGCGTCAAACGTTTATCAGTATGCGCCGCTTTTGTTTCGATTTTGCGCCAGCGGCTGAATTGTCGGCTGAACGGTTTGGTAAATCGATTTAGTTGAGGTAGATATGGCGGTTGAATGGAGACGACAGAAGGTGTTTTCTCAGATATTTATGCATGGGGCCGGTGGAGACGATGGTGGTAAAGATGTTCGCTATTTTTGGTTCGATTTGGTAAATAGTGGACATATGTACCGTATATAGGCTCACTGTGCGATAATTTGCGCAGCAATGAGTAAGGAGCCTCATATGAGTGATTTTGTCCTGACCTGTGAATCCGCCGCCGACCGAACCCGTGAGTTCTTTGCGTCGCGCAATATCCCTGTCGTGTGTTTTCATTACGAGATCGACGATGTTGTCCATACGGACGATCTGTATCAGTCGATTACGCCGGACAAGTTTTTTGCCCAGATTGCCGCGGGCGCCATGCCCAAGACGTCTCAGGTGAGCGTGGGCGAGTACGAGGAGTTTTGGGAGCCGTTTGTTGCCGAGGGTAAAGACGTGCTGCACCTGACGTTGTCGTCGGGTATTTCGGGCACGTATGGATCGGCCTGCGTTGCGGCGCAGATGCTCGCGGATCGCTATCCCCAGGGCGGCAAGGTGCGCGTCATCGATTCGCTGGCGGCGTCTTCGGGTTTTGGCCTGTTGCTGGAATATGCCGCCGACGTGCGCGATGGCGGGGCTTCGCTCGATGAGACGGCTGCCTGGATCGAGGAGCACAAGCTCAACCTGCACCACTGGTTCTTCTCGACCGATCTATCGAGCTACCTGCGCGGCGGTCGCATTTCGGCCGCGAGCGCGATTATCGGCACGGCGCTTAAGATCTGCCCGCTCATGACGGTCGATTGCGAAGGCAAACTGTCGCCACGTGAGAAGATCCGCACCAAGAAGCGCGCGATCTCCGAGATGGCTAAGACCATGATGGCACACGTGCAGGACGGTGCGGATTATTCGGGTAAGTGCATCATGTCGCACTCGGCGTGCCGCGAGGACGCCGAGGCAGTTGCGGCGCTGATTGAGGAACAGGTTCCGCAGCTCAAAGGCAAGATTGAGATCAATAACATCGGTACTCTGATTGGCTCGCATACCGGACCTGGTACGGTGGCGCTCTTCTTTATGGGCGACAAGCGCGTGGATTAACGTTCGTGGGCTGGCTGACAGTTTTAACCGCTGCGCCTGTCCCTCCTGACATTCGATAACAGCAAGGCCCGTCCCGTTGCTTGTGGGGCGGGCCTTGCTGTTGCGGCTAGTGTTTCTTTCCGCGGAAGAAAAAGCCGTGCAGTGACGGCTTAAGGCCGCGGTTAGCGCGATGCTCCTCGACGCGCTCGTGGATTGAAGCGACGCGCTCGATGACTTCGTCGGGAATCGGCACGTCGGGATTCATGTTCTCGACCTGGCTGACCTCGGCGGCGGCGACCTGGTCGATAATGGGCACATCGTCGCGTGAGATGACGGGTGTGGCGTCTTCCTTCATCTTGCGATAACGCTGCATCATGTCGGTCTGTAGCTGCTGGGCCGAAGGCGGCGTCCAGATGATGGCGTTGGCGCCGGCGGCGATGGTCTCACGGATGCTCTCGGGTGTCTTGCCGCCCGGCGCGATGAGCGGCAGGTTGGGATAGTGCTCGCGCAGTTCACGCAGGACCTGGGGTGTGTTTTTGCCGGCGGCGATGTTGAGAATCTTGGCTCCGGCGCGCACTTTGGCATGCGCATCATCGTCGCAACGTACGACCGTGGCGATGACGGGGATGTCGGCGATGTTGGTGATGTGCTCGACCATCTCGGCAGTAGCGGGGGAGTTGACCACGCAGCCCGCCGCGCCCTGCATCTCGGAGACGGCTGCCATCTGCACGGAGCGCTTACCGGTGGTGGTGCCACCGCCCACGCCTACAAAGACCGGGCACTCGGCGACGGTCAACAGCGCCTGCGTAATGGCCGGCTGCGGCGTGAAGGGGTAAACGGCAAAGACAGCATCGGCATTGGAGTTGCGGATGACAGCCACGTCGGTGGTGTAGATGAGCGATTTGATACGACGGCCGAAGAGCGTGAAGCCGCTGGCCTCCTCGATCTCGTCGGGCATGCGAAGGGCAGCCTTGCGCAGACGTCCGTCGATGGGCAGGGGCTCCATGGGGAGCAGTCCGTTGGGGGTCACGGCTACCTGGGGCTCGGTGAACTCGTCTGCGAGCTCGACCTCGGAGAAATCGACCGAGGCGACGATATCCTCGTGAACCTCGGCGGGCACATCGATGGGAGCTTGGTCGTTTGCCGCGGCAGGCGTGTCGAAGGAGCTGGTGCCGACGAAGGCGTCGACGCGCTCGTTTAGGTCGTTGAGGGTATCCATGGAGGCTCGATTCTATGTGATGACGGCCGGCGCTATGCAGCCGGAATTGCGAATGCTAAATCGTTTGACGAGTTGATTTTTCCCCTCCGCGCCATCCGTTAGACCGAAGGGCTGGCGAACGTGAAGGAGCTGTGGTGGCGGGTATCGAGGTGCTATCTTGAAAGTCCCGTTTAAAAGAGAGGTGACGCGGTATGGAATTGACAGCAATGTTTGGCTCGATTGGCCTGTGTGTGGTCGCAATCGTTGCCGCCGCGGTCATCTACTTTGTGGTCACGGCCATTAAGGGCAAAAGAGCCGAACGCAAAGAGCGCGCGATGCTTAAACAGCATCGCGACCAGCAGGACAAGCGCGCACGGAGATAGCTTGTTGAGTTTTGGATCCGTGCGCTAGCTGCGTTTTCGGATCAGGGCAATGTAGAAGCCCTCAAAGTCGCGGCTGGGCGGAATGGTTAGCGTGCCGGGCAGGCCGTTGGCGATGGACGAGACGTGGCCGGCGGCGATGGCCTCGGTGAGAGCGTTGGACTCGATGCGCGGTTCCTCACCAGCTTCCTGGGCGCGGCGTGCTTCGCTTTCGCTCGGCGTGCCGTCGAGGGGGATGAGCTCGCAGTCCATATGCTTGTCGAGGGCCTCTTGCAGGGCGTCCTCGTTTTCCTGCGGCAAGATCGAACAAGTCGAATAGACGAGCGTGCCGCCCGGTTTGAGGGCTCCCATGGCGCGGTCCAGAAGCGCGCGCTGCGAGCGGGCGCACTTGACGAGCAGCTGCTCGGTCAGGCCGCGCAGGCTTTTCTCGTTACCGCTGATGACGGTGCCCGTGCCGGTGCAGGGAGCGTCGAGCAGGATGCGGTCAAAGCGGAAGAACTCGTCGAGCTCGCGTGCGTCGATGCGCATGACGGGCACGTTTTTGGCACCTTGGCGGTGGAGGTTGGACTCAAGCTTTTCGGCGCGGGGAATGCTCATCTCGCAGGCCGTGAGGTGTGCCTGGCCCTGGGTGAGGGCGGCGATCTGCGTCGTCTTGCCGCCAGGGGCTGCGCACATGTCCAGGATGTCCTCGCCGGCCTGAGCGCCCAGGACCAACGGCGGCATCATGGACGACAGGCTCTGCAGATAGATCTTGCCGTCGCGGTAGATGTCGAGATCCCACAAATCGGAAACCTGGGCCTCGGGCAGGATAAAGGCGTCCGGATACCAGGTAACGGTTTGGTGCGCGATGCCGGCGGCATCGAGCGCCGCAACGATGTCCTCGGCGGTTGCCTTGAGCGTGTCGAACT
>CABQZS010000101.1 GCA_902468695.1 uncultured Collinsella sp. | reverse complement strand
TGACATGCATGGGCACGCGCACGATGCCGTAGCGCTCGCAGAGCTCCGGCGTCACATCCGACCCAGACTCAACCACGATTACGTACTTGCCCATTATTATCACGACCCATCTCGACATTGGCTTTTCAATACATGGCACGCGCCGCCGCACTGTTGTACAACGGCGTCCAAGCGCCAAAGAGACGCCGCCCCTTGCACACAACAAAGGACAGCGTCTCCCTGGAAAACTCCGTGCTTATCTGAGATTCTACACGGTTTATTAAGGAGTGTTACTTATTCCGCAAACGGTAGCTATACGCGATAAACGGTAGTTCGCTGCGGCAACTGCGACACATTCCGCCCAGCAAGTCCAATCGTGCTCCACGCACGGTTAACGCGCAAGACGGTAAAAATCCATCGATGCCGCACCCTCGGCGCGCAGCTCCATCGCCGGTACCGCCGGCGAATAGGTACGGCTCGTAAGTGCCGCCTCGCCGCCGTTGACAAAAATCTCGACCATCGTAGTGTCCGAAAGCACGCGCAGGTCGCGGAGCTCGCTGAGCTCAATCGACCTCCGGTCACGCCCATAGCCTTCGTCACCCATGTCGAGGGTAAGCGTCCCGTCCGCATAGCGCACAAAGACACCCTTGCGAATCTCGAGCTCGACCATCTTGGCGTCCTCGCAGGAAACCACGACATCAAACAGGCGCCCAGGCTCTTCAACGGTCTCACCGCCTGTAGCACGAACGCAGTCGCCGCGCAGCACTTCGATCTCGTGCGCCGGCTGCTGGCAGAGCTTACCGCTACGCATGCTCAGCTCTCGCGGCACCGTCAACGCGCACTGCCACCCGCGTGCCACCGTCGGGTTTTCTGCCGTCGCATCGGGGCAACCAGACCACCCGATCATCAAACGCCGCCCCGCAGCATCCTCAAAGGACTGCGGTGCGTAGAAATCAAAACCGGCATCGACCATCGGGGGCATGCCCTGCCCGACGATTTTAAAGCTCGGCGCCTCCCAATCGGCCTCGATGGGGAACCATACGCACTGATGCGGATTGCGGTAACGCCAACCATCGGCAGGCACACCCTGCGGACAGCAAACGAGAATAAGCTCACCATCGATCTCAAACAGATCGGGGCACTCCCACATAAAGCCAAACTTCTCGCCCAACTCAATGCGCGTCGCATAGCTCCAGTCCTCTAGATCGTGCGAGGTATAGACAAGCACGCACCCGCGATCGTCTTTCGTACGAGCGCCAAGAACCATGTAGTAGATACCGTCGTGTTCAAGGATCTTGGGGTCGCGCACGTGCGTACCAATATCGTCGGGGTAATCGACCGGCCCAACAGCTATGCGCTTCTCGCCCAATTCGTCGGGATTCTCGGCAACCATATGAATCTGGTTTTGCTCACGGCCCGTCAACACGTAGTCGTAATCATCGCGGTCAAAATGCTTGACGTTGCCGGTATAGAAGTAGTGAATCTTGCCATCACGTACAAAGGCAGAACCAGAATACGCTCCACTCGAATCCAAATCGGAATCGGGGAACAGCACGGGGCCGTGATTCTCGTACGTCACAAAATCCTTTGTCGTCAGATGGTTCCAAAGCACTGGACCGCCATGCGCAGCATCGAACGGATCGTATTGATGATAGATGTGATACGTATCACCAATCTGAACCAAACCGTTGGGGTCGTTGAGCCAGCCAAGCTCAGGCTCCACATGGAACAGAAGCCTATCGGGGTCGGACGCGATGCGAGCCGCCGTCTCATCCTGTCCAGCTCGCCACTGCTCATAGTCCGCACGCATCACCTTGTTTTTTTGATTAAACATCGCCATTGACCTTCTCGTCTATAGGAAAGGACGCTCGACTCACACGAGTCGAACGCCCTTCCCCAAATGGACTTATCCTCAGATTACGCTGAACGGCTCAACTAGAAGCTGACATCGAAGCCAGCGCCAGCGCCCTCTTCATCGGTGGTCGGAACGCCCTTTGCCTTGTTGTAGGCAAAGATCAAGACGATCGGCACGATAAAGGCGATGAGATTGCCAGCCACATACCACACGAGCGTCTCGGGCGTGACGATGAGCAGACCAAGCACGCCGGTCAGACCCTGACCGATAGCGCGCACCTCAAAGAGCTTTACGAAGGCACCGCCGCAGCCTGCACCGATGCATGCGCAGATGAACGGAATGATCGAGTAGCGCATGTTTGCAGCGAAGATAGCGGGCTCGGAGATTCCGACCAGCGTCGGGATAAAGGACGACATGCAGATGTTGCGCTCTTTGGAATGCTTCTTGTGAATGAGGTACATGCCGATGGCGCCGCCGCCCTGGGCGATGATGGAAACCGACCAGATTGCCTGGATGTAGTTGAAGCCAGTCGTGGCAACGAGGTTTGCCTCGATACCCTGGATGAACTGATGCGTACCGGTAACGACGAGCGGCTGCAGGAATGCGGCAAAGACAAAGGCACCGAAGACGCCCATCCTGTTGTACAGGATATCGATTACGCCGGCGAGGACGTCGCCGATTAGGTTACCGAGCGGGCCGAACACGGTGAACAGGGCGACGTTAGCAAGAATCAGGGTAACGGTCGGGACAAAGACGAACGAAACGACCTCGGGAATGTACTTCTGGGCAATCTTCTCGACCTTGGCCATAAACCAGGCAGTCAGGATTGCAGGGAACACGCCGCCCTGGAAAGCAACCATGGGAATGGAGAGCGGACCAAAGTTCCAGTACTCAGCACCCGTCGGGTCCATAACGAACGTGTTGCGGTTCATAAGGCTCGGGTGAACCATGACGATACCGACGAGGATGCCCAGAATCGGGTTACCGCCAAAACGCTTCACCGCGCTGTACATAACCAGAACAGGCAGGTAGTCAAACGTGGTGGCGATAATGGCAAAGAAGCTTGCGAGGTTCTTGAGGAACTCGCTGTGGTCGGCAAGGCTGCCCTCCATGCCAAAGAGGCCGTTGGCAACGATCAGCGACTTAAGGCCGATGATGATAGCGGCGCCGACGAAGGCGGGAATGATGGGGATAAAGATGTCCGAGAATACCTTGAGGACCGAGAAGAACTTGCCCTTCTTGTCCGCCTCGGCGCCCTTGACCTCGGAAGCGCTGATCTCCTTAACGCCCGTCAGAGCCATAAACTCATCGTAGACCTTGTTGACGGTACCGGTACCGAAGATGATCATGAGCTGGCCGCTGTTGTACAGCACGCCCTTGACGCCATCGATGTTCTCGAGCTCGGCCTTGTTGTA
>CABQZS010000100.1 GCA_902468695.1 uncultured Collinsella sp. | reverse complement strand
CGCAGATACGACGGCGGTAGACGATGCTTACCTTTTCGGCCCCGCAGCGCACGGCAGAGCGCGCCACGTCCATGGCCACGTTGCCGCCGCCGATGACGCACACGCGCTGGCCGCTCAGGTCGGGCAGCTCGTCGTCTCCAATGGCACGCAGCATCTTGACGGCCGACTCCACGCCGGGCGCCTCTTCGCCCGGAAGGCCGAGCTTCTTGTCGCTATGGGCACCGATGGCCAGGTAGACGGCATCGAACTCGTCACGCAGGCGGGCAAGCTCCTCGCCGTTGACGGAGTGATCGAGCTCAACGTCGATGCCGGCGCTCAAGATCCAGTCGATCTCGGCCTGCAGGCGCTCGCGCGGCAGACGATAGCTGGGGATGCCGTAGCGCAGCATGCCGCCCAAGTGGTGGCGCTGCTCAAAGATGGTCACCTTGTGGCCCATCACGGCCAGGTAGTAAGCACAGGAAAGACCGGCCGGGCCGCCGCCGATCACGGCGACGCGCTTGCCGGTGTTGTCCACTACATGCGGCTTGTGGTCGTTGAGGTCACTGTGCTCAACGGCAAAACGCTTGAGAGCGAGGATGTTCATGGGGTCATCGACCATGCCACGGCGGCAGTGCATCTCGCAGGGATGCTCGCACACCAGGCCGCAGACGAGTGGCAGCGGATTGTTCTTGCGGATGACCTTGACGGCATCGGCATAACGGCCGGCCTCGACGAGCGAAATGTAACCGGGAATGTCGACGTGCGCCGGACAGCCCGAGACACACGGAACGCGGGCCTCGCGATCAAAGCCGCAGGAGTGCTCGCGAATGTGATGCTCAAAATCGTCGTGGAAGCCGCGAATGGCCGTGAGTGCCATAGCGCCAGCTTCGTAGCCGATGGCGCAGTCGCTCGAAAGGTAGATGGTGCGGGCCGTGCGCTCAATCAGGTTGAGCGTGGACTCATCGGCGCGCCCTTCGAGCACATCAGCGAGCAGGTCGCTCAGCGCGCTCAGGCCCACGCGACAGGGCGTGCACTTGCCGCAGCTCTGGGTGGAGCACAGGTTGACGAGCGCTGCCGTAAACTCCACGGGACACGGGGCGAGCGAGCTTACCGCCAGACGACGTCCGAGCGCATCGTGCAGGTCGTCCATGACAGCCTGAGCGTGGCTGCGTTCCATTACATGCAGTCGAGCCATAAGATCCCCTCTCACATGGCAGCCCGGAGGCGAGGCCGGGCGAAATTGCTACACGCACAACACTGACCTAAAAAGTTGTTAGGTCTCCACGCAGTTCGGCAGGCGGCATGAAATGTCACCCTCAGCGGTGAAATAGAACATTACCGCAGATAAATGCCATATTTGATAAAACGCGTTACCAAATGACAATGCCCCGCCCACGCAATCACGTGGACGGGGCATTGCTCCAGGCATGCGGTCAGCGACCCTGTTGCTTTTACTTAAGCTCGGGCCAGTAACCCTTGTTGGCCTCGATCATGTCGTCAAGAACCTCCTTGGCGACCTTCATCGACGGCACGGTCTTGTTCAGCGTAAAGGCCTTAAGCGCCTTCTCGTACGAACCCTCGATCGTAGCCTCGACCACGAGCTTCTCGGAGTTCAGCTGCTGCATCATGAGGCCCTGCTGGAACAGAGGAATGTTGTCGCGGCTGATGACCTCGGGGCCGTTCTTGCCAATGTAGGCAGGCAGCTCGACCATAGCGTCGTAGGGCATGTTGGGGATAGCGCCCTTGTTTTCGCAAATGACCAGGAAGCGCTGCTTGGTGTCGTTCTTCAGAGCGATAGCCAGGTCGGCAATCCAGTCGCCGTGGCTGCCCGCATAGAACGTGCTCTCGTCGATCTCGCCCGTCTTCTCGTAGTGGTCGATGCCGTCGAAGAGGTTCTTCTCGCGCGTCTCCTCGACCTCGTTAGCACGGGTGCGCTCGGGGTTGGAGTGCTCGACGAACTCCTTCTGCTGCAGGTAATAGTTCAGATACGTGTTGGGCAGGTACTCCGGGAAGCACTCCATGATCTCGTACTCGCCCTTCCAGACGTAGTACCAGCTGCCCTTGGTGTGGCGATTCTGCTCGGGGTGCTCGTCGGCGGTCTCCTCGGGCTTCTTTGCCATGAGCGAGCCCATGCCCTTGAGGTAAGAATCGGGCAGCAGAATCTCATGCTCCTTGATGTACTCGCGCAGCTGCGGGAGCACCTCCTCGCCCTTGTGGCGGATCGAGGTGAACCAACCAAAGTGGTTGAGGCCAAAGTAATCGTACTCGACATCCTTCTTGTCGATATCGAGTGCGGCGCAAACCACGTCGATAATCGCGATCGGCATGTCGCAGATGTTGATGATACGAGCGTTGGGGCGCAGCACACGGCAGCCCTCGGAGACGATGGCGGCAGGGTTGGAGTAGTTGAGAATCCAGTAGTCCTTCTTGGCGTACTTCTCAACGTCATCAATCAGCTCGACCATGGGGAAGATGGTGCGCATGCCGTAGGCAAGGCCACCGCAACCGCAAGTCTCCTGACCCACGCAGCCGTGACGCAGCGGAATCTTCTCGTCCTGCTCGCGCATGGCGTAGCCGCCCACGCGCATCTGGGCAAACACGAAGCTCGCGTCGGTAAAAGCCGTCTTTTTGTCGGTAGTCACCGTGAGCTTGATGTCCAGGCCGAGGTCCTCGTGCAAAATCCAGTCCACGAGCACGCCGATCTTGCGCTGGCGTTCCTCGTTGATGTCGTACAGACGAATCTCGTCAACATCGAGCTCGTCCTTGCGCAGGGCGATGGACTTGACGATGCCGGGGGTAAAGGTGGATCCGCCACCACACAGAGTAATGATCATTGTTTACTGCTCCTTCTCAATTGCGTTTTCGACCTTGTCGCGCATCTCGGCGACCTTCATGCCAAAGATGATCTGGATATTATTGCCGTTGCGGTTGATGCCGCTGTTGGGCACGTGGTTGATGAGGTCCTCATTGATGAGGTCCGGGTTCTTAACGTTCACGCGGAGACGCGTAAAGCAGTTCTCGAGCTCCTCGATGTTGTCCTTGCCGCCAAGACCTGCGACCAGGTCGGCAATACCTGCATCGACGCCCTCTGCGGGAGCTGCGGCAACAGCGCCCTGCTTCACCGCGACAGACGCGGCGGCCTCGCCCTCGGCAACGGACTCGGCGAGCTCGGACTCCTCCTCGCGACCAGGCGTGTGGAGGTTGAGCTTCTTAATAAGGAAGGTGAAGAGGAAGAAGTACAGAGCGGCGTTGACGACTCCGAGCACCAGCATGACCGGCCAGTTGGTCTTGTCGACACCCAGGACCAGGTTGGAAACCACGATGTTGATGATGCCGCCTGCAGTCGAAGCGGGCACGGAGAGGACCTTGAGCAGAACCAAGAAGATACCGGAAAGAACCGAGTGAACGACAAAGAGCACGGGAGCGGCAAAGACAAAGAGGAAGTCCATGGGCTCGGTGACACAGGAGAGCACGGCGGTGATGATCAGCGGGATGATAACGGCCTTGGTCTTATCCTTGTTCCCCTTGTAAGCGGTGAAGATAAAGGCGAGACCGATGCCGATGTAGGGCCACAGGTTGTTGAAGGTGTAGCTGTTGAAGTAGGTGCTATCGGAAAAGGGCTGGCCCGTCATTGCCATCTCGGCAACACGGATGGGGTAGGCGCCGGCGATAACCTGATCGCCCAGCGTCAGGGTGCCACCCACATCGGAGAACTGGAACGGGGTGTAGATGAGGTGGTGCAGACCGGTGGGAACGAGCAGCTTGTTGAGCATGCCGTAGATAAACAGACCGATGTTGCCCGACTCCTTAATGATGCCGGCAACGGAGGAGATGGCACCCTGGACCGGAGGCCAAACGATGCAGAAGCCAGCGCCCATGATCCAGGAGATGATGATCATGATCAGGAACGGGAAGCGAACGCCCGAGAACATCGAAAGGGCAATGGGGAACTGCTTGTTCGAATACTTGTTGAACACGGCACCGGTGATGCAACCAAGAATGATGCCGCCAAACACGCCGGTATCGAGCACCTGAATGCCCATAACGGTGGCCTGGCCGGTTCCGGTAAGACCGAGCATGCCGCTCGCATCGGCAAGAGAGCCGGTGGAGTTGAGCACGATGTTGTTAGCCTGCAGGAACAGAAAGAACGACATCAGGGCGATCAGCGAAGCATGGCCCTTGTTCTTCTTTGCCATGGCGCCGGCGATGCCCACGCAGAACAGAATCGAGAGGTTGTTGATGATAAACATCAGCGACTGGTAGACAACGGCGCCCACAAGCTGGAACGGACCGGAGCCCAGTACGGGGACCAAAGCACAAATGGTCTTGTTGGTCAGAATGATGCCCACGATGAGCAGGATGCCGGCAACCGAGAGATACATCATCGGCTGGACGATCGACTTCGCGAACACCTCCAATGGCGCTTTGAAATTGAACTTCTTTTTTGCGGTCATAGCGGTACTCCCCTTCCTTTTCCGCAAATTAAGACAGATGTGCCCTGGACAAGACCGTGAGCCTTGCCTTATATCAATCGATGTGTAGGCACGTTATGCCTAGAGACCAGGTTCTCCAAGCAGGTTAACAATGTGATATGCGAGATAACTCTTCTCGGCATCGGTAACGACAACGTTATAGGTAGACGACAAGTGGGCGGCTATGGCGTCCGCGCACGAGAATGCGCACGGATACGCCGTTTCATCGATTCGGAACAGCGCGTCTCCGTTGATTTGCCCGGCCGCAGGATCGAGCGCTCGCTGCGCGAAAAACTGCAGGTGACGAACGAAACGTTCGTAAGGCAGCGAGGTGTTATCGAGGGTCGTAGAATAGCGCTCAGAAACAATCGCAAGCACGTCGCGAACAAGCTGGACCGAAACAATCAAACGATCGGAGCGTTGCGGCATGGTGGCGTTGACGATATGCAGCGTAATGAAACCCTGCTCTTCTTCGCTCATCTGGATGCCCATATACTCCTTGATAATCTGCAGCGCACGGCCCGCAAGTGCATACTCCTTGCGATAGAACTGCTGGATCTCGAGCAGCAGCGGATTCTCGCAGGAAACGCCTTTGCGCTCGCGATCGAGGGCGAGGCTGATATGGTCTGCGAGAGCGATAAGAATCTTGTCATTGATATCGACATTGAGCTCTCGACGAAGCATCTGAACGATTTCCTCGGAAATCACGAGGTTGACGGTGGGGATGGACTCCAAAAGATGTGCCAAGCGGTCAATCGTACGCGAGTCCTGAGAAGTTCCCTCCTGCAACGCGTAGGTCTTTTCGATCGACGCCTCGTCGATGGCATCGCCGGCATGACGGCCAAAGCAGAGGCCTCGACCGATGACGATGAGCTCGGAGCCATCGTCCGAAGTGACCATTGCGACGTTGTTGTTAAAAACTCGCTTGATAACCACGGTACCCACCACAAGAATTTACTCGGAAAGCCAGACGACAGGCTCTTTAACAGCAACAGGGCCGGAAGCATGCTCACGAAGAGTCGAATTCTCCGAGCGCTCGCACACGATAACGAAGACCGTGGGATCAAAGCCGGCGGCGCGAACCGCGTCGAAATCGACCTCGACGAGGGGCTGGCCCGCGTCGACATGGTCACCCTGGGCAACAAGCGCATGGAAGCCCTTGCCCTCAAGCTTAACAGTATCGATTCCGATATGCAGCATCACCTGAGCAGAGCTGTCGTCGGACATGATGCCCAGCGCGTGCTCAGTCGGAAACAGCGCGGCGACGGTGCCGGAAACAGGAGCGCACACCGTTCCCTCTTGGGGAACCACGGCAACGCCATCGCCTACCGCGCGACTGCTAAAAGCAGGGTCATTGGTATTTTCTAGATTAACAAGCTCGCCGGAAACAGGGGCGACGATTTCGAACTCGGAAGTCGCAGTCGCCTGCTTGTCCGAGCCGCCCATAAGGCGAGAAAAGAAACCCATGATGGCATGTCCCTTCATAAATATAGCCCAACCAAAATCATGTGAATGGGCCCATTGAGACGCGCGCGATCAAAGACTTTGGTTAGGCCCACGTCCGAGGGGACTCGGTAACCTTCCGCATTTCTTTTACGGGGGTTATTGTAGACAAGCCCAAAGCCAGAATAATCATTATGACCGGCGAACGGTATTTTTTCTCCGATAAACGGTATTTAGGCGGCACTTAGGGACGTTCCTTTTCTGCCGGCACTCGGGGACACTCCTCACTCTGGTGCATTGGGGACAGGTTTGTTTACACCAGGTTGGTGCAGATTAACCTGGTCCCATTGCACCAATTTCGTATGCGCTAGATAAAGAGCTCGCATTCCTTCCGCACGACGCAAACCTTGCTCAGCATCTGGGAAACAGCGGATAGCTTGTTGGGATCAAGCTTACGAGCGCCTCGCGGACACACGGCAATGCAGCGCATGCAGGAGATGCACGCCTCGCCAGCTGCTCGTTTGGGGTCACCCTTGTCGATAGCACAAACGGGGCACGCCGCGGCGCATGCACCGCAGGAGACGCAATCCTCTGTTGCCTCGGGTGCCATGCGGTGACCCCCAGCTTGTTTATAAGGACGATTGCCGGGGATAGAGGGCTCGGACGCATCCTCAGCCAACAGCTTTTGCTGAATTTGCTGCGCAAACTCTGCGAGCTGCGCCGCATCCTGCGCATCCGGTCGCCCAGCAGCAAACTGACGAGCAACGGAATGCTCAGCAATAGCAGAAACCGCTGCAACCACCCTAAATCCGGCGCGCTTCGCAACGTCCTCCAGCTCTACGAGCGTGTCCTCAAACGCGCGGTTTCCGTATACACAAACCAAAACTGCCCGAGCCCCGTTGCCTCGTACCATGCCCAACCGGTCAGCCACCACAGCCGGGATTCTACCGGCATACGCCGGCACAGAGATTACGGCCACGTCGTCCTCAGTCATCGAGACAGCGCTGAAATCTAGTCCGCTATCGGTCAGATCGACGGTAACGGTCTTTTTGTCCAGCGCCCCGGCCACAAGGCCAGACACCTTCCGCGTTCCACCCGTCGGACTAAACACAATTTCGAATACGCTCATCGAGGCACCCTCCCCCTACGCCTGGCAACGCGTCAAGCCGTTTTCACATCCAGCCAGAGTATACGGTACGTGGGACCCCCGTTTTGGTGCACCAAACACCCCAATACACCCACCCTACGCTGTCTGCCTCTTCGTTTTGTATAAATTACGGTACAGATTGTATGTATTTACGTGATACCGCCGTGTTCTCCTGAGGTAACCCATCCTGGCCCGTGCAAAAAACGGAGTATTCTGCAACGTGACCGCGCCAGCACCGCCGCGGGTGGGCAAAACTGTAGGGCGCCGTATCATTTTAAGTCCCGACATGGCGAGAATGACGCGCACCTGCTCCGGAAAACGGCGAATCTGACTCAGAACGTTCGCTAGGAATATCCGAAGGCCACCGTTGGCAATACCGAATCGTATGCAGCCAACTAGAGCTGCTGAATACTCCAAAAAATGCACGGCGCACCCCATGGGACCCATTGCTGCATGGCAGAAAATAGGTTCTCGGCATCCCCCAGATGCATTCCCAAGAAAATCACGTTTGAATTAGCGATGGACACGGCAAACAAAAGGGCCCGAGCGTTGTTTACTCGGGCCCTTAGCTTGTCTCACGCTAGCGTGCGATGCGTATGTTACTTGCGCTTGCCGCCGCCGTCACCGGGGCGGCGGGAGCTGCCGCCGCGCTTGCCACCACGACTATTGCCATAGCTGCCACGGTTAT
>CABQZS010000099.1 GCA_902468695.1 uncultured Collinsella sp. | reverse complement strand
GCCGCCAAGGCCGTGGCCGAGGTCGCGCGCGGGTATAGCACGCTCGAGTACAGCGTCGACACCTGCTCGCGCGGGTCTCGCAAGGAGCATGCCGCGCAGCTGATCCGCTCACTCACCGGTGCCGAGGACGCGCTGGTCGTCAACAACAATGCCGCCGCGGTGCTGCTGGTGCTTGCCACCCATGCCGCGGGCAAAGAGGTCATTGTGAGCCGTGGCGAGCTCGTCGAGATTGGCGGCAGCTTCCGTATTCCCGACGTCATGGCGGCCTCGGGCGCCAAACTCGTCGAGGTCGGCGCCACCAACCGCACGCATCTGGGCGACTACGAGCGCGCCATCATGCCCGAAACGGCCATGATCCTGAAGGTCCATCCCTCCAACTATCGCATCGAGGGTTTTCACGAGGAGGTGGGTTCTCGGGAGCTTGCGGCGCTTGCTCACAAGCATGGCCTGCTGTTCTACGAGGACCAGGGCTCGGGCGCGCTGTTGCCCGACGACATCTTGGTGCGCGGCGGCGAAGAAACCACGCCGGCTTCGGTTTCGGCAGGGCTCGATATCGTGTCGTGTTCGGGCGATAAGCTGCTGGGTGCCGCGCAGGCGGGCATTATTATGGGCCGTCGCGATCTGGTCCAGGCCTGCGGGTCGCATCCGCTTATGCGTGCCCTGCGCCCGGGCAAGCTCGCACTGGCGGCGCTCGAGGCTACACTGCGCATCTACATGGATGGGGCGGATGTGGCCCATCGCGAGGTGCCGGTGCTCAACATGCTCACGCTTCCGCAGGCTCATCTGGAGCGTCGCGCACGCAAGCTGCGCGAGCTGATGGTGACGGGCCTCGATAAGGCTGGCTGCCCGTGTGCCGTGCAGGTGGAAATCGTCGAGGAGTCGTCGACTCCCGGCGGCGGCTCGCTGCCTACCGTCGAGCTGCCCACGATGTGCGTTGCCGTGCGTCTTGTTGACGCGCGCCTGACGGTCGATGCGCTCAAGCGCTCGCTTGTCCAGGACTTCGACACGCCGGTCGTCACGCGAACCTCGCACGATCGCATTTTGTTTGACGTCCGTACGCTCGTGGGCGACCGCGATATCGAGACGGCGGCGTCGACGCTCGTCGCGTGCGTTGAGAAGGCGATTGCTCGATGAGTGAGGTTCAGGCGCTGGTGGAGTGCCCCGTTATCGTTGGCACGGCGGGTCACGTTGACCATGGTAAGTCGGCACTGATCGAGGCACTGACTGGCAAGAATCCCGATCGTCTGGAGGTTGAGCGCCGTTGCGGTATGACCGTGGAGCTGGGCTTTGGCGAGCTGGCACTGCCGAGTGGCAAGATCGTTGGCCTGGTCGACGTGCCGGGCCACGCGCATTACTTGCGCGCCATGGTGCAGGGCGCCACGGGCATCGACGTGGCCGTGCTGGTGGTTTCGGCCGTCGAGGGCGTGATGCCGCAGACCCGCGAGCACGTGCACGTGCTGGAGCTGCTGGGTGTCACGCATATGGTGGTGGCGCTGACGATGTGTGACCTGGCCGATAGCGAAATGATTGAGCTGGCCGAGCTCGACGTGGACGATTTTCTTTCGGATACCGTGTTTGCCGACGCGCCGATGGTGCCGGTGTCGTCCAAGACCGGCGTGGGGATCGATGACCTGCTGGCTGTGCTCGACGAGCAGGTTGCCGCTTGCTGGGATTCCCGCCGCGACCGTGCCGAGCGCACCGATTCCGCGCCGCGTCTGCCGATCGACCGCTGCTTTACGATTAAGGGCGTCGGCACCGTCGTGACGGGAACGCTGCACGATGCGCCGGTTGCGGTGGGCGACGAGTTGATGGCTTTGCCGTCGCGTACGGTCTGTCGCGTGCGTGGGATTCAGGTGCATGGCGATACGCCGCGAGCACTGCCTGGGCAACGCGTGGCGCTTAACCTGGTTGGTGATGGCGTCGCGGCACTTGACCGCGGCGAGATGCTGGGCATGGCGGACCGCTTTGGTCAGACGTTGCGCTTTATGATGACGTTCACTTACCTGGGCCGCGAGGGCGCCAAGCCGCGTGTGCTCGAGTCGGGCGCGCGCGTGCATGTGATGGCCGGCACGGCCGAAGTCGTCGGCCGTATCATGCTTTTGGAGGGCGAGGCCCCCATGGCGGTGGGCGAGACCCGTAGCGTACAGGTGCGTTTGGAGGAGCCGTTGCCGCTGCGCGCCGGAGACCATGCCGTGGTGCTGTCGTATTCGCCCGTTAT
>CABQZS010000098.1 GCA_902468695.1 uncultured Collinsella sp. | reverse complement strand
CTAAGCCCCATCGCGCCGAGAGTACTGCGGGGTCAGCCCGTGGGAGGCCAGGGCGCCGCTGACCGGTGGACGGCACCGAGCCGTCATCGAACTGAGAAGGGGGGGGCCTCGCGGCCTCCCCCCTTTTTTGCGTTATATACATGTTGTGCTTTGGGACCTAGCTTCCCCGTATGCGCTCTTACTGTTTGGCTGTTTTTTGAGTCCATCTAGTTTATTTGAGCGATAATTACTCGCATTGGCGTTAGGGAGGGCTTGATGTTTACCGTATTTGTCTTGGGCAATATTGCTTCGGGTAAGTCGACTGCCTGCCGCTATTTCAAATCTCGTGGCGCTATGCTTATCGATCTGGATGAGCTTGCAAAATCGCTGTATGTGCCGGGCTCTGATATCGTCAATGCTCTCGCTGATGAATTCGGTTGGGACATTTTGGATGAGGAAGGCGGCATTCGCCGCAGTATCCTCGCTTCTCGAGCTTTCGCTTCTCCTGATTCGGTCGCACGGCTCAATGGCATCGTGCATCCCGTTCTGATTGAACAGCTTTCGCTTAGGATTCTCGATCCGGTTTGTTGTACGGTTTCATCTCCCCGTTATCCCTTTGCGGTGGTCGAGGTTTCAGCTCCGACTGGTTTTGAGGATGCATTTGGCTTGGCTGATGAAATTCTGGTCATTAGCGCCCCTTTGTCAGTTCGTCGCGAGCGCGCTATTCAACGTGGCATGGAGCCATCTGATTTCGATGCCCGTTCTGCTTGCCAGCCCGATGAGTCTGCGCTGTGCAATCTCGCTACAACGGTGATTGATAATTCGGCAGCCGATAATTCGCTCTTTGAGCAGCTTGACTCATGGCTTGCATGCCACGGGTTTATAGATACTCCGGATAAGGAGGAGGCCGATGCCTAAGGCACGTTTCTTTACGTGGTATCGCGTGGCGCCACTTGCCGTTGTGTTCGTCTTCGGCCTTATTTCGCTCGTCTACTCGTGTGCTCCTGCCGCTTTCTTTAAGCCGCTGTATCCGATTGACTACGAGGCGTATGTAAAGCAATCCAGTATTTCGCATAATCTGGATCCGTATCTGGTGTGCGCTGTCATTAAGTCGGAATCGAATTGGGATCCCGAGGCCGAGTCGAATCAGGGTGCTCAGGGATTGATGCAGCTGATGCCCGAGACTGCCCAGGACATGATCGCCAAGGGCCTTGTCGACGGAGGGGAGTATTCGGTCGACAATCTTAACGATCCGGCTACGAATATCGAGTTTGGCTGCGCATACCTCTCGTATCTTCTCGCCTATTTCAACGGGTCGACGGATAGTGCCATCGCCGCCTATAACGCCGGTATGGGCAATGTCGACGGATGGGCGCAGCAGAACACGTCACTCCATAATGCGATTACCTTCCCTGAAACTCAGGCTTATCTGATTCGCGTCAATAATGCCTGGGTTCGATATAAGACTCTCTATCCCGATCGGTTCGTATAGGACTAAGCCCACCGCCTGCGTATACTGCAGATGTACGAGTTAGGAGTATCCATGGCGGAATTTGAAGTAGAACGCGTTGGTGGTGAACTTAAGCGCTTTGGCGTTGAGGGCGCTGATGTGCCGTTTAAGGTCGTGTCTCCATACGAGCCCGCTGGTTCCCAGCCTAAGGCCATTGAGTCACTTGTGCGGGGCGTGAGGGACGGAGACCGCTATCAGGTTTTGCTGGGCGTGACTGGTTCGGGCAAGACCTTCACGATGGCAAAGACTATTGAGGCCCTGGGAAAGCCGACGCTGGTCATGGCCCCCAATAAAACGCTCGCTGCTCAGCTTGCGAGCGAGCTCAAAGAGTTCTTTCCCAACAACGCTG
Source organism: uncultured Collinsella sp. (assembly GCA_902468695.1). Classification (GTDB taxonomy): domain Bacteria; phylum Actinomycetota; class Coriobacteriia; order Coriobacteriales; family Coriobacteriaceae; genus Collinsella. The sequence continues at coordinate 29,421 of CABQZS010000098.1, read as the reverse complement.
TGGTCTACTTCGTCTCGTACTACGACTACTATCAGCCCGAGGCGTATGTGCCGCAAAGCGATACATATATCGAGAAAGACTCCTCGATTAACGAAGAGGTCGAGATGCTGCGCCATCAGGCGACCGCGTCACTGCTCTCTCGACGTGATGTGATCGTTGTCGCATCGGTCTCGTGTATCTATGGCATTGGCTCTCCTGAGGACTATGCGGGTCTGGCTCCAAACGTCGACAAGAAGGTGCCGCTCGAGCGCGATGACTTTATCCATGCACTTATCGACATTCAATATGATCGCAATGACTATGACCTGGCACGTGGCACGTTCCGCGTGCGCGGCGATGTTGTTGACGTGTATCCGCCTTATGCCGAGCATCCGTTGCGGTTTGAGTTCTTTGGCGACGAGGTCGAGCTGATTGCCGAGATCGATGAGGTCACCGGTGAGATGCTTCGTGAGTACGAGGCCATTCCCGTATGGCCGGCATCGCACTACGTGACCGAGAAGCCGAAGGTCAAGGCGGCTCTGAAATCGATCAGCGAAGAGTGCGAGAAGCGCGTGGCGGAGCTCAAGGCGACCGACAAGTTGCTCGAGGCGCAGCGTCTGCAGCAGCGTACCGATTATGATCTTGAGATGCTCGAGACGATGGGCTTTTGCAACGGCATCGAGAACTACTCGCGTCATCTGGACGGTCGCAAGCCGGGTGAGCCGCCGTTTACCCTAATCGATTACTTTCCCAAGGATATGCTCTGCATCATCGATGAGAGCCATGTGACGGTGCCGCAGATTCGCGGCATGCACGAAGGTGACCGCTCGCGTAAGGTGACGCTGGTGGAACACGGTTTTCGCCTGCCCTCGGCGCTCGATAACCGCCCGCTTCGTTTCGATGAGTTTGAGGCAAGGATCCCCCAGTTTATCTATGTTTCGGCCACGCCGGGCGACTACGAGCTGCGGGTGAGCCAAAACGACGTGGAGCAGATTATTCGTCCGACCGGCCTGCTCGACCCCAAGATTGACGTGCGTCCAGTTCGCGGCCAGATTGACGATCTTGAGGACGAGATTCGCGAGCGCGTTGCCCGCAAGGAGCGCGTGCTGGTGACCACGTTGACCAAGCGCATGGCCGAGGACCTGACCGACCATCTGCTCGACGCGGGCATTAAGGTCAATTACATGCACTCTGATACGGCGACAATGGATCGTGTCGAGATCCTGCGAACGCTGCGCGAGGGCAAGATCGATGTTCTCGTTGGCATCAACCTGCTTCGCGAGGGCTTGGATCTTCCCGAGGTCTCACTGGTGGCAATTCTCGATGCCGATAAGGAAGGCTTCTTGCGCAACCGCCGTTCGCTGATTCAGACGATTGGCCGTGCGGCCCGTAACGCCGATGGCGAAGTCATCATGTATGCAGACGTTGTGACCGATTCGATGAAAGAGGCCATCGAGGAGACGCAGCGCCGTCGCGAGATTCAGATGGCATATAACGAAGAACATGGCATTGTGCCCAAGACAGTGCGCAAGGCCATCAACGACATCTCAAGTTTTATTGCCGAGGCCGAAAAAACTGTGGGCTCCAAGGGACGCTCGAAGGGCGACTCTCTTGGCCATGGCGCATTCTATACGCCCGATGAGTCGGGCGAGGGCGGTGTGCCGGAAACGGTGGCGCCCGAGCAGACACTTGCGGAGCAGTTGGAAGAACTGCCGCATGACGAGCTTGTGCGGATCGTCGAAACCATGGAAGAGGATATGCGTAACGCTTCTGCCGCTATGGACTTTGAGGAGGCGGCGCGCCTGCGCGATGCTGTCGTTCAGATTCGGGCGATGCTCGAGGGTGCGTCTGAGGACGAGACGATCGAGCGCTTACGCTCGCAGGCCCGCAAGGGTTCCACGTTCGCATCGGGCAGAAAACGCCAGGGTGCACGGTTTAAGAAATAACGAACAGGCCCCGAGTTCCCTGTGGAGCTCGGGGCCTATGTCTTTTGCGTGCTGGAATTTGTGCGTTAGAGGTCTGCGATCAGGGCTTCAGCACAACGGATGCCGTCGGTGGCCGCGCTCATGATGCCGCCGGCATATCCAGCTCCCTCACCACAAGGGTAGAGGCCCGGGGTCGACACGGCATGGCACGTTCGGTCTCGGGTGACAGTGACCGGTGAGCTCGAACGAGTCTCCACGCCGGTAAGAACGGCATCGGGGTGGTCGTAGCCTCGTAGCTTTTTTCCGAGTAGGGGAAGTCCCAGGCGGAGCGACTCGACGATATGCTGCGGCAGGGCTTCGTCAATTGCCGTCCAGGTCACACCGAGTGGATAGGTGGGCTTTACCTTTCCGGGCGCCTTGCTGGCGCGTCCTGCGAGGAAATCTCCGACGAGTTGTGCCGGTGCGTTCCAGTTGGAACCGCCCAGGCGATATGCGGCCGCCTCGCAGGCACGCTGGAGCTCGATGCCGGCGAGCGGGTCATCGTTGGGAAGGTCCTCAGGCGTGACGTTAACGAGCAGGGCGGCATTTGCGTTGCGTCCGTCGCGGGCATTGAGACTGGCCCCGTTGACGCACAGATGGCACGGTTCTGAAGAGGCGGCAACAACCTGTCCGCCGGGGCACATGCAAAACGAGAACACGCTGCGGCCGTTGGGAAGATGGGCAACAAGTTTGTAGGGGGCCGCCCCGAGCGCTGGATGTCCCGCCGAGGCTCCATATTGGGCTCTGTCGATGTCGCGTTGCGGATGCTCGATGCGAACGCCCATGGCAAAGGTCTTTTGTGCGAGGGCCACGTTGTGGTCCTTAAGGAGCTCAAAAAAATCGCGAGCAGAATGCCCGCAGGCGAGGATGAGGTGCTTTGTCTCGATTGGCTCGTAAGCGGCGTCTTGGGACGATTGGACATCAATACCGGTGATGGCGCCAGACGCGTCGATGCGAATGTCGACGAGCTTCGTTCGATAACGGACGACACCTCCGAGCTGCTCGATGCGCTGGGATATAGCGGTGACAACCTTGGGAAGGATGTCGGAGCCAATGTGCGGCTTGGCATCCCACAGAATATCGCGGGGCGCACCCGCCTCGACGAAGGTTTCGAGGATAAGGCGATGGGCGGGATTTTTTGTTCCCGTATTGAGCTTGCCGTCCGAGAAGGTCCCCGCGCCGCCCAGACCAAACTGAATATTGCTCTCGGGGTCGAGGATGCGCTCCTTTAGAAAGAGGTCGATCGCCTGCGAGCGGCGAAATGCCGGGTCGCCGCGCTCGATAAGCAAGGGCTTAAGACCTGCTTTGGCGAGCGTGAGCGCAGCGAAAAGGCCGGCGCATCCGGCGCCGACAACGACAGGGCGTTCTTGAGGTGCGTCGGAGACGGGGGAGGGGAATGAAGGCTCATCGTCTTCTATCGCGCGTACGCGCGAGCGGTCACGCTCGGCAACGCTGTCGACCGCTTCTCGCTCGAGGTGGGGACTAGTCAGCTCAACACGAAAGCTCAGGATAAAATGGACGTCTCGTTTTTTGCGAGCGTCGATTGACTTGCGGTGGAGTTCGATGGACTTGATCTCGGAGTCCTTGCAACGTAGGATGCGCTTGGCGACTCGCTTGCCAACAATGAGGCAGGCATTTTCATCGCCGGCTTCATCGAGCGACGCGTTGACTTGGGTGATTTCGATCATCGAGGTCTCCTTAGAGGCAAGAAAGAGGCCGTCCGGTATTCCAGACGGCCCGAATGCGTTTTTGATTATAGACTGCGCGGCTACAAGCTGCTTGCAGCGCGAATGCCCGAGAGCCAGGCCCACGCAAGGTTAAAGCCTCCGCAATCGGCGTCGATGTCGAGTGCTTCGCCGCAGACGTAAAGCGGGGCGTCGACAACGCAGCGCGCGCGTAGACTGGGTGTTGAGATGCTCTCGACAGATACGCCACCACGCGTGACCTGCGCCGAGCGCTCCTCGGCTGTTCCCTCGACGAGCAACTTAAAGTGCTTGAGAATCGAGACCAGGTGGATGACATCGTTGGAGCCTGGATGGCACTGCTCGAACGCCGTACAGACGACGCGGGAGAGTTGCGGGGCGAGCATGCCGTCGAGCCAACGGGGATCGCGGGGCGAAAAGCCGCCGAGCAGCTTAACGCGCCGGTTGAGCATATCGAGCAACTCGTCTTTAGAGAGGTCGGGGAAAACGTCGAGCAGGATCGTATCGCCGCGCTGGATACGACGGGAGAGGTTGAAGACAGCGACGCCCGAGATGCCGAAGGTTCGAAACAGTACTTCACCGTCTTCGTGCCAGAGCTCACTATGGTTACGGGTGAGCGTCAAGCGGGCGCGGACGCGCAGACCATCCAACGTCTTGAGTGCTGCCCGATCGCCGACGACCGTTGCCGATACGGGGCAGAGGATGGGGCGCAGCGAAGTGAGGGGGAGGCGAAACGTATCGGCGATACCGGTGGGGTTGCCGCCCGTGGCGATAATTACGGCATGCGCCTGCAGGGCCTCGTTCTTGCGAGGGACATCGGCGAGTGCCTTCCGAAGCGAGCGGAGCTCCGATTTTCGGTCGTCGTGCTTTTTTGCCTTGAGCGCCCGCGCAGGACGGTCTATTTGGAGTGCCCAGCCTTCGGAAACTTTGTGCGCCGAGGCAACGTTGGCTCCGCAGATTAAGGTGATACCTAGGCGGTCGCAAACGTTGAGAAGCGCGTCGCGCACCGATTCTGCGCGAAGGGAGCGCGGGTACAGCCGGCCTTCCTCGGAGGTTGTCATGATGCCCAGCGAGGAGAAGAAACCCATAAGCTCTTGTTCGGGTTGGGGGCCCATGACGGATTCGGCGAATGCGGGGTGGTTATACCGCTGAGGATCAATCGATTCGTTGGAGAGGTTGCAGCGGCCGTTACCGGTCGCAAGGAGCTTAAGGCCACAGGCGACATCGCGCTCAACGATGCAGGCGCTTTTGCCAGCGCGTGCGGCCGTAATGGCAGCGGCGAGGCCTGAAGCCCCGCCGCCGATTACCAGGACGTCATAGAAGGCGCTCGCGTTCACTTAGGCCTCGTCGGTCTCGTGCGGGGTAATGGCCTCGACGGCAGAGACTGCCTTGGGCAACATGTCATCGGGCAGCGCGGTCTCGACCTCGCCCTTATCGCAGGCCTCGGCGAGTGCCGGATTAATGGGAAGCTGGCCCAAGATGTCAAGGTTATAGCGATCTGCGACCTCGGGGAGCTTGCTCTTGCCAAAGACCTCAATCTTCTTGCCGCAGTCGGGGCACTCAATATAGCTCATGTTCTCGACAATGCCCAGAATGGGGACGTTCATCTTCTCGGCCATGTTGACCGCCTTGGCGACGATCATCGAGACCAGATCCTGCGGGCTCGTGACGATGACGATGCCGTCGACGGGCAGTGACTGGAAGACGGTGAGAGCGACGTCGCCTGTTCCCGGAGGCATGTCGACCAACAGGTAGTCGATGGGGCCCCACGAGGTCTCGCTCCAGAACTGCCTAATGGCGCCTGCGATGACCGGACCGCGCCAAAGGACGGGGTCGGTCTCGTTTTGGAGCAGCAGGTTGGAGCTCATGACCTTGACGCCGTGCTCGGAGATTTCGGGCAGCATAAGGTTGCCAAGGGCATGGACGTGGCGTCCACTCATACCGAACATCTTGGGGATGGAGGGACCGGTGATGTCGGCATCGAGGACGCCGACCTTGTGGCCGTGACGGGCAAGCTCGGTGGCGATGGCACCGGTGACAAACGACTTGCCGACACCGCCCTTGCCGGAAAGCACGGCGATGACGCGTTTGACCTCGGATAGCGTGTTCTCCTCAAATTGCGACGGCGACGTTTGTCCGCCGGCGGCCTGTGCGTGCTCGCAACCCATGTATGACTCCTTTGTATATGTTGGGGCCGGGGCCCCGTGATGTGACACGAGCGTCATTGTACCCTCGTTTGCGAGCGGGAGTCATTTGCGATGCATTTGGGCCGAGCGTGCTTGCAATACGATGGGTCCAAGCGAATGGGCGGGCTTACTGAACTTTGCTGGCAAACTCGAGGTATTGCATGCGCTGCAGCTTGTCGATCGTCGAGGCGTATGGGCTGTCTTCAGATTCCAAGTCGTAGCGCAGCCCGTCGGCACCAAGGTAGCCGGCGACATTGATGGTGGGCACATCTGACCTTGTTGCAAGCAGGGCCTTTTGATAGTCGGTGAGCGGGGCGCCGATCTTATTAAGGGTAATGGCTGCAATCTCGTTTGCCCCGACGGTGTCGTAGACGTTGAGCTCGGTATTGCCGGCGATTTCATAGTTAGCCCAGACGAAATAGGTCGACTGATAGACACGGAAAGCGTGGCTTGCCGTATCTTCCTGAGGGTACAGCTCGTCGTTGAGAGTCGTTGCGGCGCTCGGCTGATGGTCGCCAAAAAAGACAAGGACAACCGGTCTGCCGATATTGCGGAGCTCGTTGATAAAGTACTCGAGGTCCCGGTCGGATGCGTTGATGCAGGTGAGATAGGTGTTGAGCGCGCTATTGGCGCCCTCGCTGGCTCCCTCGACCCAATAGTTTGTCAGCTCTTCGGCGGGAACGGTGCCATAGTCGTAGCCGCCGTGATTTTGCATCGTGACGTCAAAGATGAACTGCGGTGCTTCGTCGGTTCTAAGCAGGTCGAGTATCTTGTCGTAGGTGGCGTAGTCGCATACGCCGGCATGGTAACAGGGCGCACCTTCGAAATCGCCGATTGAAAGAAAGTCTCCAAAGCCCAGCTGCTGATAGATTTTATCTCGATGGTAGTTGACGGGGTTTTGCGGGTGCATAGCGGTAGCGGTATACCCAAGCTCTTTAAGGTCCTTTGCCAGGCTGTTGACGCCATTCATCTGATACAGCTGATAGGGGATCTTGCCTAATCCGACAAAGGCCGTTGTCGCTCCGGTCAAAAATTCGAATTCGGAGTTTGCCGTTCCGCCACCGGTGACCGAAGCGAGCATGGTGCCGCGAACAAGCGTGTCGGGAAGCGAGTTGTAGAATGCGGGGCCGGTGTACCCGGCCGCCTGGAGCTGCTCAAAGCACGAAAGGTCGCTAAAACTCTCGTTCATGACGGCAACAATCGTCGGCTTGATTTCATTGAACTGGGCAACGGCCGCCGCGCGTTGCTCGCTCGAGCCATACGTGCTGTCGTAGGCGGCGGCGAGCTCCTGCTCGATGCTCTGCGCCTCATCGGACGTATAGTCTTCGGGCTTCTCAATGGGCAACTCGTTGACCATCTCGGTGAACGAAGTGATAAAACCCTGAGACGCATATGTGGTGATGGGCTGCCAACGGTCAAATCCAAAATTCAGCGCCTGCTCCAAGTCGATGCTGGAAAAGCCCGAGAGCCCCACAACGGTCACTAACAGAAAAGCACAGAGGTTAGCGGCGATTGCGGGGAAGACATGGGTGGGCGTACGGAGCTTTCGCGGACGGATAAGCGAAAGAAGCCCCAGGGAAATCTCCAGCAGGGCGAGAGAGGTTACGATTCCGGCGGTAAAGGTAAACTCGTATCCCTCGCTCACCTCCATTGCGGTGCCAAGGGCCAAGATATCGCTTGGCAGGATGGCTTCGCCTTTAAACGTTATGACGAAGTGCTCGGCAATGCCAAGGATGCAGCAGGCGACGGGCACGAGGGCCATGACGCCTCCATGACGCTGTCCCAGCAAATAAAGGGAGAGCAGAACCGTCGCGAGCAGCCCGGCGGAAAACCCGAATGAGTTGGCGGGAATGCGATAGAACGTTTCGTTGCAGGCAATTTCGAGTGAAACGAACGAGAGCGCTGAAACGGCGGCGATGACAAGGATGTCACGGCAAATACAGGCAACCGTTCCCGTCGCAAGATCGGTTTGGTCGATAAGTCCCGAAACCAAGGGCTCGACAAGAAGTATGACGGCGGCAGCACCGAGCGCCGAATAAGAAAGGACCCATAGGGAACTGTCCTCATTTACGAGCAATTGATTCGTAATCCATGCAGCTACCATGCCGAGCGGGATGAGGAGCGTCGCGCACCAAAAGACGCGGGCAATGGGCGGCTTTTCATTGTGTTTGATTGAAAAATACACGCGCACGACGACGGTGGCCACGATAAGGATGGCGATGAATATGGGCAGATTGGCCATGTCGCTCGAAGTGATTTCAAGGGGGATATCTTCGGTCATGGACGTTCCTCTGTTACGGCAAATTAAGTTCAGTATTAGATTACTGTAACCTTTCCACGGCATTTCGAGAAACAAAGCGCCCGATACGCAAAGCTAAAGGTCTGCGAATCTTGTATTACGAACATCTGTGCGCGTCGAGTGCGCTAAACTCATCGACAGTATGATTCGATGCAATAGGAGGCAAGGAGCTTCCATGTCTGATTCTTCTATCGTTATTCGCGGCGCTCGTGAGCACAACCTCCGTGATATCGATGTTTCCATTCCGCGTGACCAACTCGTGGTCATTACCGGTCTTTCTGGCTCGGGCAAGAGTTCGCTGGCATTTGACACTATCTATGCCGAGGGCCAGCGTCGATACGTCGAGAGCCTTTCGAGCTATGCGCGCCAGTTCTTGGGCCAGATGGACAAACCCGACTTGGATTCAATCGACGGCCTTTCGCCGGCGGTGTCGATTGACCAAAAGACGACGTCTAAAAACCCTCGCTCGACGGTTGGCACCGTAACCGAGATTTATGACTATCTGCGCCTGCTGTTCGCCCGTGTGGGCACCCCGCACTGCCCCGAATGCGGCCGCGTCATTGAGCGTCAGACGACCGACCAGGTTGCCGACAAGGTCTTGGCGGCGGGGGAGGGCCGCCGCGCGTTTGTGCTGGCACCGGTGGTGCGCGGGCGAAAAGGCGAGTACACCAAACTGTTTGAGGACCTTCGCGCCGAGGGCTTTAGCCGCGTGCGTGTCGACGGTGAAGTGCGCTCGCTCGACGATCCGATCGATCTTGACAAGAAGTTCAAGCACGATATCGAGGTCGTGGTCGATCGCATCGTGATCCGTGAGAACTCTCTGGGCCGTATCGCCGAGTCTGTTGAGCAGGCGACCGCGCTGGCTCACGGCAATGTAAACGTGTACATGCTGCCCGATCGTGATGCTCCCGAGGGGACCGAGGGCGAGCTGCTGGAGTATTCGTTGGCCTTGGCGTGCCCGGAGCATGGTCACTCCATTGACGATCTTCAGCCGCGTGATTTTTCGTTCAACGCTCCCTATGGCGCATGTCCTGAGTGCGACGGCCTGGGCTTTAAGAAAACCGTTGATGCCGAGGCGCTGATCGAGGACCCCTCGAAGTCCATTGCCGACGGAGTCTTTGGTAGCCTGTTCGGCAATTCGAACTACTATCCGCAGATTTTTGCTGCGGTCTGCAAACACTTTAAGGTGAGCACCGATACGCCGTGGGGGGACTTGCCCCCTCGCGTGCGTCGTGCATTCTTGGATGGCCTGGGCGATACGAAGATCTCGGTCGACTACCAAAAACTCGACGGACGTCGCAGCCAGTGGGATACCAAGTTTTCGGGCGTTCGCAACATCCTGTACGAACGCTATACCGAGACGACGAACGAGAACACCAAGGCGCGCTTGGAGAAGTACATTCGCGAGGAACCGTGCTCGAGCTGCCACGGCGCTCGTTTGCGCCCTGAGATGCTCGCCGTCACCGTGGGCGGCAAGTCCATTTACGAGGTTTGTTGCCTGTCGTGCCGTGAGTCGCTCGAGTTTTTTGAGGGCCTGGAGCTCACCGAGCGCCAACAGTTTATCGGCGGGCGCATCGTCAAGGAAATCCTGGAGCGCTTGCGTTTTCTGGTCGATGTTGGACTCGACTATCTGACGCTCGATCGTGCCTCGGCGACGCTTTCTGGTGGCGAGGCGCAGCGTATTCGCCTAGCAACGCAGATCGGCGCGGGTCTCATGGGCGTGCTCTATATTCTGGATGAGCCCTCGATCGGTCTTCATCAGCGTGACAACGAGCGCCTGATCAAGACGCTCGAGCGCCTGCGCGATATCGGCAATACCGTTATCGTTGTCGAACACGACGAGGATACAATCCGTGCCGCCGACTACGTGATCGACATGGGGCCCGGCGCCGGCGTCAACGGCGGACACGTAGTCGCGGCGGGAACGCCTGCCGATATCATGGCTTGTCCTGAGTCGATGACGGGCGCTTATCTGACCGGCAAACGAATGATCCGGGTGCCTGATGAACGGCGCAAGCCCGGTCGTGGCTGCCTTAAAATTACGGGCGCTCGAGCCAACAACCTCAAAAACGTTACCGCCAAGATCGAGTTTGGTACGCTTACGGTTGTTACTGGCGTGTCGGGATCGGGCAAGAGCTCCCTGGTTACCGACACCATTGCGCCTGCCCTTACGAATGCCATTCACCGTTCGACGCGCCCTGTGGGTCCGTATAAGAAAATCGAGGGCATCGAGTGTATCGATAAGGTTATCGATATCGACCAGTCGCCGATTGGCCGCACGCCGCGTTCCAACCCTGCTACCTATATCGGCCTGTGGGATGATCTTCGCGCGCTGTTTGCGAGTACGCCGGAGTCGAAGGCGCGCGGCTACTCGCCGGGTCGTTTCTCCTTTAATGTGAGTGGCGGGCGCTGTGAGGCGTGCAAGGGCGACGGACAGATCAAGATCGAGATGCACTTCCTTCCCGATATCTACGTTCCTTGCGAAGTTTGCGGCGGTAAACGCTACAACCGCGAGACACTCGAGGTCACCTACCGTGGCAAGACCATCTCGGACGTGCTAGACATGAGCGTCACCGAGGCGCTGGCCTTCTTTGGGAATATCCCGCAGATCAAGCGAAAGCTCCAGACGCTGTACGATGTAGGCTTGGGCTACGTGAGTCTGGGCCAGCCCGCCACGACGCTCTCGGGCGGCGAGGCGCAGCGTGTGAAGCTCGCTAAGGAGCTTCATCGACGCCAGACGGGCAAGACGTTCTATATTTTGGACGAGCCGACGACCGGCCTTCATTTTGAGGACGTCCGCCAGCTGCTCGATGTGCTACAGCGCTTGGTCGATGCGGGCAACACGGTGCTGGTGATTGAACACAACCTTGATGTCATCAAGGTTGCCGACCGCCTGATCGATATGGGTCCCGAGGGCGGTAACGGCGGCGGAACCGTCGTGGTTTCGGGCACACCGGAGCAGGTTGCGGACTGTCCGCAGAGTTATACGGGCAAGTTTTTGGCGCCGTTGCTCAGGCGCGACCGGGAGCGTCAGGCTCAACTTGATGCTCAATAAATAGGCGATTCAGTTTATGGGCGCCATCGACTCCTTGTGATTCGATGGCGCTTGCTGTGCCGAAGTGACGTATGCAGCCGAATTGGACATATACTTAATCCTTGCGTCCGAATGCGAGGGAAAGGATATGTCATGGCAAAGGCTGTAAAGACGCCAAAAACCAATGCGATGCGCGAGCTGGAAAGCGCCGGCATTTCCTATGTTCTACATACGTACGAAGACGATGGCGATGAGTCGGTGGGCCTGGGGGTCGCGATTTCGGAGCAGCTTGGCGAGGAGCCCGGTCAAGGATTTAAGACTTTGGTCTGTGTGACACCGTCCAACGACTATGTCGTGTGCTGCATCCCTGTTGCCGACGAGCTCGATTTAAAGTCCGCCGCGCGTGCCGCGGGGGAGAAGTCCTTGGCCATGATGCATGTGAAGGATTTGCTTGCGGCGACTGGCTACGTTCGCGGCGGCTGCAGCCCGGTCGGTATGAAAAAACGCTACCGGACGCTCATTGATGAGACGTGTGTCCTTTGGGATACCATTTTTATATCGGGAGGCAAGCGTGGTTATCAGCTCGAGCTTGCACCCGATGATTTAATTGCATTTTGCGGGGCGACGGTTGCCGCGATTACGAGAGAGGACTGAGCGATGCCGCAGGAAGAATTGAAGCGCGGAGCTCATTTTGCAAAAGAATCTGCGCCTCAGACACCCTCATCCGAAGCTTCTTCGTCGCGAGATGACACTGACGACATGGGTTCGTCGGACTACTCCACGGTTGGTCGTTCCGCCGGGCTTATGACCATCCTGACTATCGTGTCTCGCGTCACCGGTTTTATCCGCACGTGGGCAATGGCGGCCGCTATCGGCATGTCGCTGCTCTCGTCCTCCTATCAGGTCGCCAACAACCTGCCCAATATGCTCTACGAACTCGTGATGGGCGGCATGCTCGTGACGGCGTTTTTGCCCGTGTACATGGGCGTGAGGCGTGAGCAGGGTCGCGAGGCCTCGAACGAGTACGTGGGCAACCTGCTCGGCATTCTGCTTCTGGTACTGGGTGGCATTTCGTTGCTGGGGACCGTGTTCGCCCCGGGCTTTATCTGGACGCAATCGTTCCTTTCGGGTGACGGCGGCAGCATGGATACCGCTGCGTTCATGTTCCGTTTCTTTGCCATCCAGATTCTGTTTTATGGTTTGGGCTCGGTGTTCTCGGGCGTTCTCAACGCACACCGCGACTACTTCTGGTCGACGTTTGCCCCGGTCCTCAACAATGTGATCGTCATTGCGAGCTTTATGGGTTTTGCGCCCGTGTCCGCGCAGTTTGGCGAACGTGCCGGCATCATCTTGATTGCGGCCGGTACGACCCTCGGTGTCTTTGTTCAGATGGCATGTCAGATTCCCGCGCTTCGCAAGCACGGCGTGCATCCCCATATCCATATCGACTTTAAGGACCCCGCGCTGCGCCAGACGATTGCGCTCGGTATCCCGACGCTGCTCGCCACGGTGTGCATGTTTGTCTCGACTTCTATCACCAACGCTGCCGCGCTGGTGGTCCAGCCCGAGACGGGTCCTTCCGTCATCGCTTATGCGCGCCTGTGGTACACGCTGCCCTACGCGCTGATTGCCGCCTCGCTTTCGACGGCGCTCTATACCGAGCTCTCTCACGATGCACAGGAGAAGGATTACGACAGCGTTCGCACGGGCATTTCGCGTGGCGTCGCCCAGATGCTGTTCTTCCTGATTCCGTTCGCGCTGTACCTGATTGTCTTCGCGCGTCCGCTCAACATGATTTACTGTGCCGGCAAGTTTGATGAGTCCGGCGTGGCGCTGGTGTCCGAGTTCCTTGTCTACCTGGCGTTCTCGCTGCCGCTCTACGGCGTGGTCGTGTTGATGCAGAAGAGCTTCTCTGCCTTGCTCGACATGAAGCCCTATAGCCGCTATTGCCTGTATTCCGCCATCGGCCAGGCCGGCTCGGTTCTGCTGTTTGGCGTTGTGCTGGGCTTCGGCATGCCGGCAATTGCGCTTTCGTATGTCGTCGACTACGTGATCTTGGTCGGCTGTTCGCTGTGGTGGCTGCGTCGTCGTCTGCGTGGCCTTCAGGTCAAATCTATCCTGCATGGCGGTTTCTTTGGCCTTTTGCTCGGTGGCCTGGGTGCTGCCGCAGGCGCCGGCGTCATGTGGGCGCTCGAGCACTTTGTCGGGGCACTTGGCGGCTCGATTCTGATTACTCTTGGCTATGTTTGCGTTGCGGGTGTCGTCTCGCTTGCTGTTACCTTTGGCCTTGCCGTCGTCCTTAAGATGCCCGAGGTCTCGGCGCTGCTTCGTCGCAAGTAGGTGCGTGTGGCCGGTCACGACAACATTCCAACGCTTGCCGAACAGGTTTCGCGCGTTCCCACGCAGCCCGGTTGCTACCTTTGGAAGGATGCCAAGGGCGATGTCATCTACGTGGGCAAGGCGAAAAACCTGCGCGCCCGTATGCGCCAATACGTGACACTGCAGGATGAGCGTCAAAAGATCCCGCTGATGATGCAGCTGGTGGCGAGCTTTGACTATATCGTGGTGGAGACCGAGCATGAGGCGTTGGTGCTCGAGCGCAATTTGATTGGTCAGTACCATCCGTACTTTAACGTCGACCTCAAGGATGACAAGAGCTATCCCTTTATCGCCATTACAAAGGGCGACCTGTATCCCGCTATCAAATACACGCGTGAGCGTCATAAGCCGGGAACGCGCTATTTTGGACCCTATACCGATAGCCGTGCGGCACGTGAGACGATAGATACGCTGCGCAAGGTTATCCCCATCTGCTCCGCATCCTGTGCGGAGTGGCGTCGTTGTCGTCGTATCGTCGAGTCCCACAAGGGCGAGGAAGACATCGTCAATATGATTTGCGCGCAAAACGGTCGTCCCTGCTTTGACTACCATGTCGGGCGCGGCCCGGGTGCGTGTGTCGGCGCGATTTCCCCGGCAGACTATGCCAAGAACGTCAAGCGTGTCGAGCGCTTTTTGTCGGGCCATCGCAAAGATGTCGTCGACGAGCTGACTTCCGAGATGACGGATGCCGCCGAGGCGCTCGACTTTGAGCGCGCGGCACGCGTCAAACGTCGTTTGGAGGTCATCAGGGGTCTGGACGATCGTCAGCAAGTCGTTTTTCCCTCCAGTGTCGATATCGATGTCATCGGTTTCTATCGCGAGGAGACCATCTCCGCCGCTTGCGTCTTCGTCGTTCGCGAGGGCCGAACAGTTCGCACCTGCGAGTTCATTCTCGACAAGGGTCTTGATGTTGACGAGGAAGAGCTCCAGTCGGGCTTTCTTAAGCGCTATTACGACGAGACGGCTGATATTCCAGCTGAGATAAACCTCTCTGTCGAGCTTGAGGATACGGAGGCGCTGGGGGAGTGGCTTGCGGGCAAGCGTGAGCGTTCCTGCCATCTCCATAGGCCGCAGCGTGGCGAGAAGCACCGTCTGCTTGATATGGCATCAAAAAATGCGCGCCATGCCCTCATGCGCTACATGATGCGAACGGGGTACGCTGACGACCGCACCAATCAAGCGCTCCTGGAGCTCGAAAGTGCGCTGGCGCTGCCATTGCCGCCGTTGCGTATCGAGTGCTTCGATATCTCTACACTGCATGGCACCTTTACGGTCGCCTCGATGGTGGTGTTTACCAACGGGCGCGCCGACAAGAGCCAGTACCGTCGTTTTAAAATTCAGGCCGAATTGGACGAGGCAAACGACTTCGTGTCGATGTCCGAGGTTTTGGGACGACGCTATGCTCCCGAGCGCATGGCCGACGAGCGCTTTGGCTCGCGCCCCGATTTGCTCGTTGTCGATGGCGGTAAGCCGCAATTGACCGCTGCGATCAAGCAACTTGAGGCTCTTGGGCTCGATATACCAGTTTGTGGCTTGGCAAAGGCCGACGAGGAAGTTTTTGTGCCTTGGGACGAGACTCCTGTCGTGCTGCCGACCGGGTCTGCTTCGCTCTATCTAATTAAACAGGTGCGCGATGAATCGCACCGTTTTGCCATCACGTTCCATCGCGAATTGCGCGATAAAGCCATGACGGTTTCGGTACTCGATGACGTTCCAGGCGTGGGACCCACCAGAAAACGTGCCCTTATGCGCCATTTTGGCTCGATGAAGCGTTTGCGTGCGGCAAGCGAGCAGGAGATTGCACAAGTTCGCGGCATACCTGCCGATGTCGCCAAGGCGGTCCACGAGGCGCTCGTTGCATGGAATGCCGAGCGCGCCGAGGCGGCGGCTGGCCATTCCGGTAGCTAAACACGAGCCTAAACAACTGATATACATGATTGCGCGATTTTCAACCATTTATTTCGCCATGATTGCCTGCTAGTTTCGGGTTTTATTAACGCTAAAACGTTTGACTAACCCAAGCGAAAACCCTGCTATCCTGCGGGTTGACGAAGACTGATATCTCACCTCGCCGATACATACTGTCTGACGAATCGTTTGTCAACGAATTCGGTGAACGGTAGTAAATACCGTTCAAGCGTATGTATGTATCGGTCGCCGAGCGCGGCACCTCAGTTGGGTTCGTCGGTAGGTAAGGTATATATCGTCCGCAAGTTGCGCGGGGGCAAGTCTAGGTGCTCCCGAGTAAGATTCTCTATTGATAGGAGAAGACATGGCCATCATCAACAAGGGTATGTCCAGGCGTTCGTTCCTCGGCCTCACCGGCAGCGTCGCTGCTGTCGCAGGGCTTGGTCTCACCGGCTGCGGTGGCAGCTCTAGCGACGAGGGTTCCGCTTCCGGTTCCACCGATTCCGCCAACCGTGGCGGCGGCGTGATCACCGCTGGTTCCGCTTACGCTCCGTCCAGCTTCGACCCCGCCAGCACCGGCTCCGCTGTGGGCCTGGGTGCTAACTGGCACGTCGTCGAGGGCCTCTACGGCATCGATTACCACGACTACAGCACCTTCAACGAGCTCGCCACCGACGATCCCAAGTCTGTGGACGACACCACTTTCGAGGTCACCATCCGCAAGGGCGCCAAGTTCTCCGATGGCACCGAGGTCACCGCTGACGATGTCGTTGCCTCCTACACCGCTTGCGCCGCTTCCGCTACCTATGCTCCGTTCTTCCAGCCCTTCGAGTCCATCGAGGCCAAGGACGCCAGCACCGTGACGGTCAAGACCAAGGTCCCCAACTTCTCCCTGCTCAAGGATCGTCTGGCCATCGTCCGCGTTACCCCGGCCACCCAGACCGAGGAGGATCGCGCCAAGCAGCCGATCGGCTCCGGCCCCTGGATGTACGACTCTATCTCCGATACCGAGATCACCCTGGTTCCCAACCCCGAGTACAACGGTGAGTATGCTGCCGAGGATAAGAAGATCCAGTACAGCATCCTGACCGACCCCACCGCTCGCGTTACCGCTCAGCAGGAGGGCTCCACGCTCGTTATGGAGCTCGTTACCGCTGACGCCGTCGACCAGCTCGAGAGCGCCGGCTGCAAGATCGATAACGTTCAGGGTTTCGGCACCCGCTTCATCATGTTCAACGTCGCCAAGGAGCCTTGGAACAACGTCAAGGTCCGTCAGGCTGTCATGTATGCGCTCGACACCGAGAAGATGGTCAGCAACACCTTCGCCGGCCTTGCCACCGCTGCCAGCTGCTACCTGCCCAAGAGCTTCACCAACTATCATGAGGCTTCCACGGTGTACAAGACCGACGCCAAGAAGGCTAAGAAGCTCATCGAGGAGTCTGGCATCACCCCGGGTGCCATCACCCTGCGCACCACTGACAACGAGCAGATTAAGGGCATGGCCGCCCAGGTCAAGAACGACCTCGACGCTCTCGGCTTCGATGTGACCATCCAGACCGATACCTCGCCGGCCACCTACGCTGCCATCGACGGCGGCGAGGCCTACGATATCCTCCTTGCCCCTGGCGATCCTTCCTGCTTCGGCGCCGACCCCGACCTGCTGCTCAACTGGTGGTACGGCGACAACGTCTGGATGCAGACCCGTTGCCCGTGGAAGGAGTCCGCTGAGTGGCAGAAGCTCCACGGTCTCATGGACGAGGCTCTTGCCGCCGAGGGCGACGAGCAGCAGAAGAAGTGGAACGAGTGCTTCGACATCATTGCCGACAACGCCGTTCTGTACCCCGTTGTCCACGTCAAGACCGTCTCCGCTTCCTGGGACGATCCGTCCACTGCGCCCAACGGCGAGGCCCTCGATGGCTTCAAGGGCATCGGCACGACGAGCATGTCCTTCAGGGGCGTTGCGACCGTCAAGGCGTAAGACTCGCTTGAGTCTGTATGCAGGATGTCGGTCGTTGGGACCGTATCCTCATAGTTGAAACAAAGACCCGGGCGGCAACGATGTCGCTCGGGTCTTGTAATGAGTATCCGTACTCATATACCAGTTGGTCCTACCGACAAAAGAAAGGGGAGAGAACGTGAACAACTTGCTACGTTTGATTGGAAGGCGTCTTGTGGCGCTGCCGATCATGGCATTGGGCGTCACCGTCCTGGTGTTCTTCCTTATGTCGTTCTCCAAGACCGACCCCGCCTACACGGCGTTGGGTGACGGTGCCTCGCCCGAGGCGGTTGCCGAGTACCATGAGAAGTATGGTCTGGACGACCCCTGGCCCGTGCGCTACGTGCGCTACATGGGCGATCTGATCCATGGTGACATGGGCACCTATGGTGCTGCTCGCAACTCCGTTGCCAAGCGCATCTCCACGGCCCTGCCCGTCACGATGCAGCTGACCTTCATCGGTCTTGCCATCGGTGCGGTCGTTTCGTTTTTGCTCGGCGTCATCGCGGCACTGTATCGCGACAAATGGCCGGACCAAGTGATCCGCGTCTTTTCCATCGCCGGCTTGGCAACCCCGTCGTTCTGGCTTGCCGTTCTGTTGATCCTGCTGTTCTCTTCCTACCTTAAGGTGCTCCCGGCATCGGGTGCTCTGCCTCACTTCACCACGAATCCGGTTGGCTATCTGGGACGTATGATCATGCCCGCTATCGCCTTGGCATTTCCGCTGACGGGCCAGATGACTCGTATCGTGCGTACCGCCATGGTCGAGGAGCTCGATAAGGATTATGTCCGTATGGCTCGTGGCGCCGGCGTTCCCGAGAAGGTCGTCGTCGGCATCAACGTTCTTCGCAATGCGCTGATCACCCCGGTCACCACCCTCGGTCTTAAGATCGGTTACCTCATGGGCGGCGCCGTCGTCATCGAGGTTATCTTCAACCTCCCCGGCATGGGCACCGCGATTCTGCAGGGCGTTCAGGGCAACGAGGCGAACCTGGTTCAGGGCGTCGTTATCGTCGTTGCTCTTGCCTTCATCATCATCAACATCGTGGTTGACATGCTCTACCTGCTCATCAACCCGCGCATCAGGACGGTGTAGATTATGGTAAAGATTCGAGAGAAGCAAACCGAGCAGCTCGAGAAGGCTGCCTCTAAGGGGCTCAAGCTCGGTGGCTGGAAGAAGATGACGCTGTCTTCTAAGATTGCAGCCGTCGTGCTGGTGCTGGTCGCCCTGACTGCGATTCTGGCGCCCCTTCTTGCCCCCTATAGCCCGGTCGAGATCTTTACGGCTCGCCAGGCTCCCGGCAACGGATTTATTTTCGGTACCGACGATAAGGGCCGCGACATTCTGTCGCGTATGCTCTACGGTGGTCGTTACTCGCTGATCATCGGCTTTGGCGCCACTGCCATGGCTCTGGTCTGCGGCTCGGTCGTGGGCGCCCTTGCAGCGGTTTCGCGCAAGGCCGTCTCCGAGACGATCATGCGTATCTTAGACATCATCATGTCCATCCCCGGCATCGCCCTCGCGGCCGTCTTCGTCTCCATCCTGGGCAACTCCGTGCCGTCGATCATCTTCGCCATCGGCTTTATGTACACTCCGCAGATTGCCCGTATCGTGCGCGCCAACATCGTGTCCGAGTACGGCGAGGACTATGTCCGCGCGGTCATCGTTTCCGGCGCCAAGGCTCCGTGGATTTTGATCAAGCATGTTCTGCGTAACTGCATCGCCCCGATCATGGTCTTCACCGTTACCCTGGTCGCCGACGCCATCATCTTCGAGGCCTCGCTGACCTTCATCGGCGCTGGTATCCAGGAGCCCACCGCTACCTGGGGCAACATCCTCGCCGACGCCCGCGGCGGCGTGCTCGCCGGCCGTTGGTGGCAGGCGCTGTTCCCGGGCCTGGCCATCATGATCACCTGCCTGGCGCTCAACATCCTTTCCGAGGGCATTACCGACGCCATGGCCGCTGCTCCCTCCGCCGCCCTGGATCCGACCGATTCCTCCAAGCGTCGCGAGGCCGACCTGCTGGTCTCCGACCCCGTTCGCGCCTACAAGGAGCAGGCCCAGTCCCTCTCCGCTCGCCTTGGCGCCCTGCGCGATGTCGAGCTCAAGCGTGACGATCGCCATGTGCCCGACGAGTCTGTCGAACCGATTCTCTCGGTCCGTGACTTCTGCATTCAGTTTGAGCATCACGGTGATATCAACGTCGTCGACCATGTCAACTTTGACGTCCGTCCTGGTCAGACCATGGGCCTGGTGGGCGAGTCCGGTTGCGGTAAGTCCATCACCACGCTGGCCATCATGGGCCTGACCGATGATGACGAGCATCTTTCCGGCGAGGTTCTCTGGGAGGGTCGCGACCTGCTCAAGATGAGCAAGAAGGAGTGGTTCGGCCTGCGCGGTACCGATATCGCTATGGTCTATCAGGACGCCCTGTCCTCGCTTAACCCCTCCATGCTCATCTCTGCCCAGATGAAGCAGCTCACCAAGCGCGGCGGAACCCGCAGCGCCGAGGAGCTCCTGGAGCTCGTCGGCCTCGATCCCAAGCGCACGCTCGAGAGCTATCCGCACGAGCTTTCCGGCGGCCAGCGTCAGCGTGTCCTGATCGCTATGGCCCTTACCCGCGACCCCAAGCTGGTCATCTGCGACGAGCCCACGACCGCTCTGGACGTTACCGTCCAGAAGCAGGTCATCAAGCTGCTCAACGATCTTCAGGCCAAGCTCGGCTTTGCCATGATCTTCGTTTCGCATGACCTGGCTCTGGTTGCCGAGGTTGCCCATAACATCACGGTTATGTACGCTGGCCAGGTTATCGAACAGGCACCCACCAAGGAGCTGCTCACCAACCCGATCCACGAGTACACCCGCGGTCTTCTGGGTTCCGTTCTGTCCATCGAGAGCGGTTCGGGTCGCCTGCACCAGGTGCCCGGCGCCGTTCCGAGCCCGCGCGATTTCCCCAAGGGCGATCGCTTCGCGCCCCGCTCGAGCCATCCGCGTATTGGCTTGGACACCCGTCCGGTCTTCAAGCGCGTGCCCGGCACCGAGCACTTCTATTCCGAGCTCCCCGACGAGGTGCTCAAGGCAAATGGTTTGACCCCTCACGCGGAGGTGATGTAGATGAGCGAGACCGCAGTCAACGGCGTCGAGCCGATCATCTTCCTTGATGACGTCCACGTCACCTTTAGGACCCGTACCGGCTCGATTCTGCACCCCAACCTGGTTCACGCCGTCCAGGGTGTAACGATTAAGCTCATGCCCGGTCAGACGATCGGCATCGTCGGCGAGTCCGGTTGCGGTAAGTCCACCACCGCCAACGTCATGTGCGGCCTGCAGGCCCCCACGAGCGGCAAGGTCTACTTTAAGGGCAAGGACGTTACCAAACGTACCGCCGAGGACCGTCGCCACATGGGTCGCGTCATCTCGGTCGTGTTCCAGAACCCGGCCACGGCGCTCAACCCCCGCATGGTCGTTCGCGAGCAGCTGCTCGACCCCATGCGCGTCCACAACTTGGGTACCGAGGCCGAGCAGGAGAAGCGCGTCAAGGAACTCTTGGAGCTCACCGGTCTGCCCAGCTCTGCCGCCGAGGTTCTTCCCGGCCAGCTTTCGGGCGGTCAGCGCCAGCGCGTGGCAATTGCCCGTGCCCTGTCGCTGAACCCCGACGCTATCATCGCCGACGAGCCCACCTCGGCTCTGGACGTTTCGGTCCGCGCACAGATTCTGAACCTGCTGACCGACCTTAAGAAGGAGCTCGGCCTGGCCATGGTGTTCATCAGCCATGACATCCAGACGGTCCGCTATATCTCTGACGACATCATCGTTATGAATGGCGGCAGGATCGTCGAGCAGGGCGAGGCCAAGCAGGTCTTCCAGCACCCCCAGGACCCCTACACCAAGATGCTGCTCGGCGCTGCGCCGTCGCTGCTGCATCCCAAGCTCGGCGAGTAGCCTCGCTTTCCCTCCCGTGCGCCCGGTTCCCTTGCCGGGCGCACCTCCGTTGCGATTTCGAAAGGTTGGGTTCACGGGCCATGCCAAGTGCTCAGGAGCTACAACAGCAATTTGGTGAATATCGAGGCGCTATGCCCCGTCCATCAGATTTCGATCTCTTTTGGAAGGATCGCATGGCCGAGGCCGACGCCGTCGGGCTTGACTATGCGATCGAGACGGCATCGGTCGCCGATGCCGCGACCTGCCAGCTTTTCGACCTCTGGTATACCGGCATGTGTGGCGCTCGCCTGCATGCCAAGTACCTTAAACCTGTCTCGGACGAGCCCGTGCCATTGGTGCTTCAGTTCCATGGGTATCCGGGTGCAAGCCGCAGCTGGTTTGAGCAGGCGTCGTTTGCGGGCATGGGCATGGCACTCATCGCCCTCGACTGCCCCGGCCAAGGAGGTCCCTCCGAGGACATTGGTGGATTTGAGGGCACAACGGTTGCCGGTCATATCGTCGCCGGTATCGACGGCGACCCGGCCAACCTCTACTATGTCCGCTTGCACCAAGATATTCGCATCCTGTGCCGTATTGTTCGCGAGCTCGAGGGCATCGATCTTACCCGTGTGTTTGTGAACGGCGCGTCGCAGGGCGGCGGTTTGGGCATTGCGACCTGTGCGCTTAACAGCGAGCTTATCAATCGTGCCGCCATCCTCTATCCCTTCCTGTCAGATTTCCGCTTGGTCTGGGATTTGGATGCCGACGACATTGCCTACGAGGGCTTGCGCTATTGGTCTCGCTGGTTTGACGAGGACTCGACTCGTATTGACGAAGCCTATGCCAAGCTGGCGTACTTCGATTCCAAGAACTTTGCCCCTATGGTCAAATGCCCCGTGCTGTTTGGCACCGGCACAGCCGATATCGTCTGTCCGCCAGCGACGCAGTTTGCGGTCTATAACAACCTGATCTGCGAAAAGCGTCATGAGTTCTTTGATGGCTTTGGCCACGAGGAGATTCAGGATTTTGACGATTTGATCATTCCGTTTTTCTGCAAGGGAGGGGAGGCTCATGTCTAAGTGCGAGAGCAATGTTGACGAGCTGATTGTCCCCGGGCTCGTGGGAATTCCTGGAACGGTTTCGTCAAGGCTCGCAGAATATCGGGACTGGCGCGGTGATGTCCAAGCAGATGTTTCTGATTTAGAGACATGTGCTTCGAATCTTGAGATTCAAGGCCTGGCCATTACGGCGATTGACTTTGTTAACCCCTGCGCCCGTTACTCGGAGGTTTCCTTTGAGCTCGGTGACGATGCGATTCACGCTCGTTTGATCGAGCCTGTCGGTCGTGCCCGAGTATCTGAGCGCGTGCCGTTGTGCCTGATGTTCCACGACATCGATCGGCCTGTGCGCGGCTGGCATCACATGACGAGATTTGCCGCCATGGGGTATGCCGTCCTCGCGCTGGATGACGATGTTGCTGGTGCGGACGACCTGCAGCAGGGGATTACCTCGCCTGCGTTTGTCGAGCGCGTCCGTTGGGGTTGTGCGTTGGCGAAGGTCGCGCGCAATCTTGATGGCATGGACCCTGACTGCATCTTTGCATGGGGCGAGGGCCTTGGCGGCGGTGTCGCGCTGGCGGTTTCTGCTCTGGACGAGCGGGGCCTCGCCTGCACGGCGGTTGCCAATCCACTTCCCGGCGGCCTCGAGGCGTTGTCGTCTCAGGTGCGCGGATCGGTGCTCATGGGCACATCGCTTATGGATACCGTGAGCGACCCCAAGGGTCAGTTTGCCGTATTCAACGGTCTTGAGTGTGACCGGAAGCATATCATCTATGCCAAATACGCTCACGAGCGCATCAATGCGTTCGAAAACGAAGTCGTCGACTTTTTTAACCAAACGTTCTACTCGTGTTCTTTGGCCTAGACGGCCTGGACACTGCCAACAAGAGTGGGCGGCATAGGGCCGCCCGCCAGACAACTAAGGAGATTCTTGTGGCAACTCAGAAATTCACCGGCGTTATCCCTCCCGTCGTTGTTCCCGATACCGAAGATCACCAGCTCGACGTTGCCTCCTTTGAGCGCAGCATCAACCGCATGATCGATGCCGGCGTCGATGGCCTGTTCTTCTTGGGATCCTCGGGCGAGGTCGTCTTCTCCACCGACGAGCGCCGTCGCCAGATTATCGCCGAGGCCGTTCGTATCGTCGACCACCGCGTTCCCGTTCTGGTCGGCATCATCGACACCGAGACCGAGCGCATGATCGAGCACGGTAAGGTCGCCCAGGAGCTGGGCGCCGATGCCCTCGTCGCCACCTGCCCGTTCTATGCCCTGCAGGGCATGACCGAGGTCGAGGAGCACTTCCGCATCCTGCATGAGGAACTCGACCTGCCCATCTTCGCTTACGACATCCCCGTGTGTGTCCACACCAAGCTCCCCTGGAAGCTCCTTGCCAAGCTCGGTGCCGAGGGCGTTCTGGCCGGCGTCAAGGATTCCTCGGGTGATGACATCTCGTTCCGCTACCTCGTTCAGGAGAACGAGAAGAACGGCCATCCGATGAGCATCCTCACCGGTCACGAGGTTGTTGTCGACGGCGCTTACCTCGGTGGTGCCGACGGTTCCGTCCCGGGTCTCGCCAACGTTGAGCCCGAGGGCTACGTGCGTCAATGGAAGGCCGCTCAGGCTGGTGACTGGGCTACCGTCAAGGCCGAGCAGGATCGCCTCAATGAGATTTCGCACATCTGGGATGTCACCTCGGGCGTCCAGGGCTATGCCGGTGGCGTCGGCGCCTTCAAGACCGCTATGAACCTCATGGGCATCTTCGACAGCCCGACCATGCCGCGCCCGGTGAAGGCTATGACCGGCGAGAACGTCGAGGCGATTAAGAAGGTCCTTCAGGACAACGGTCTCCTGTAAAGCTTCCCCAGGCACCCGATCTTGGGGTGAAAGTGGTCGGGCGTGACCCATTAGGTCAACGCCCGACCACTTTCACCCCAACCTCGGGCATCTGGGAAACCTTTACTAAGTTGCGGCGATAACACCGCCTTCATTTCCTGTAGTTGTTTTTTATCTCCTAAGGAGAGCGACATGGAGAACAAGTTCGTCTGCTCTGTCGATATCGGCGGAACTAAGATCGCGACCGCCATCATGGAGTACCCGGCTGACGGCAGTGTGCCCCATCCCGTTTTTGAGGCCGAGGTTCCTACCGAGGCCCAGGAGGGCGGCGAGGCCGTCTTCCAGCGTATCGAGGCGTCCATCAAGGCCGCTCTCGAGGCGAATACCGATGTCGAGGTCCTTGGCGTCGGTATCGGTGCCGCCGGCGTCGTCGATCCCAAGACGGGCGCCATCGCGTATGCCAACGAGATCATGCCCGGCTGGTCCGGCGTTCAGTTGGGGCCGCGCCTGCGCGAGGACCTTGGTCTCCCCGTTGCCGTTGTGGGCGACGTGCAGGCTCATGCTCTGGGCGAGGCCCACTGGGGCGTCGGCAAGGGCAAGTTCTCCGTCTTGTGCCTGGGCATCGGCACGGGCATCGGCGGCGCATATGTCGAGAACGGCCGCGTGATGCAGGGCTTCCATGGTGCTGCCGGCCATATGGGCCACATCGAGTGCTCGGCTGCCGCCGGCATTCCCTGTGCTTGCGGGCGTTCCGGCCATCTTGAATCGGTTGCTTCGGGCACTTCCATTGGTCGAATGTACGATGAGCGCTTTGGTCGCGTCGACCCCAGCCGTCCTTCGGTTGGTCGCGATGTGAACGACCTGTGCCGTGCGGGCGACGCAAAGGCGACCGAGGTCATCCATGACGCCGGCTTTGCGCTGGGTGCCAGCTTGGGCTCGCTCGCTAACATCCTGGACCCTGAGGTCATCGTCCTTTCGGGCGGCGTGATCCACCAAGGTCCCGATTGGCGTTCGCAGACGTGGAAGGATTCGGTGCACGAGGGCTATGCCAGCCAGGCGCTCGATCCGCTTCAGGACACGCCGATCCTCATCGGTTCTCTGGAGGGCGATGCTCCGCTCATCGGTGCCGCCGAACACCTTCTTGCTTCGTTGAAGTAAACATAACTACCAAGTGTGCCTTCTGAGGTGCCGCAGATTGACGTGAAAGAGGAGCGAAGCGTACTTCGGTACGCGAGCGACGGTTTGAACGTCAAGGTGCGGTGTCTCAGAAGGCTGTTTTGAGAAAGGTTGAGTCGAACATGACCGTTGATCCTTTGATCCAGTCCCTGAAGGGCAAGCTCGTCGTGAGCGTTCAGGCGTATATGGGCGAGCCGCTTCGTACGCCCGAGACCATGGCGCAAATGTCTCGCGCTTGCGAGCTCGGCGGCGCTGCCGCCATTCGCTGCCAGGGCCTTGCCGACATTGCCGCCATTAAGGGTCGCTGTGAGGTTCCCGTCATCGGCCTGTGGAAGGATGGGCACGAGGGCGTTTACATCACGCCGACGCTGCGTCACGCTCGCGCCTGCGTTGCTGCCGGTGCCGATATCGTGGCGATCGACGCCACCGATCGTCCGCGCCCCGATGGCAAGACGGTCGAGGACACCTTCCGCCCGCTGCACGAGGAGGGTGTGCTCCTGATGGCGGATTGTGCCACCATCGAGGATATTCGCCGTGCTGTTGATATGGGCTTTGACCTGGTATCCACCACGCTTTCTCATGGCGTCGCCGCCATCGACTGCACCATGGCCGATGGCCCCGACCTGCCGCTCCTGCGTCAGGCGACTGAGGAATTCCCCGGCCTTCCCATCATTTGCGAGGGTCGCGTGCATACGCCCGAGGAGGCTCGCGCCGCGATCGATGCTGGCGCCTGGGCCGTTGTCGTCGGCACCGCCATCACGCACCCCACGAGTATTACGAGTTGGTTCAGGGCGGCGCTTGAGGCGTAAGACAGGCCTCGTATCCGCTCTGGGCGCTATACTCAATATAGGCAATTGACCGCGCGGGATCCGGGTTGCTGGGTCCCGCGCTTGTTTTCGGGAGGCAGCACATGCAAAAGGGAGATGCCATGGATGCGGCGGAGCGCTCGGAGCGTATCCCCGATATCGTCATCATCACCGGAATGTCTGGATCGGGCCGCACACAGGCCATGCACGTGTTCGAGGACATGGGCTATTTTTGCATTGATAACCTGCCTCCGCGTCTCATCGCCCAGCTTGCCGAGCTCGTCGGCATCAATACGGGCGTGGGCAGGCATCTCGCCGTCACCTGTGACCTGCGCAGCCAGGGCTTGTTCGATGAGCTGCTCGATGCCGTTGCCGCACTCGAGGAGCGCGAGATGAGCTGTGACATCGTGTTTCTCGAGGCCTCTGACGAGGTGCTGATCCGTCGCTATAGCGAAAACCGCCGCCGCCATCCCATTGCCAAGCCGGGGGAGACTACGGCCGATGCGATTCAGCGCGAGCGCCTGCAGCTGCAGGGTGTGCGCGATCGAGCCGATATGATCATCGACACGAGCCGCCTGCGTACCTCTGCCCTGCGCAACAAATTGCGCATGGCGTTCTCCGAGTTGTCCGACCAGCAGCTCATGGACGTTCACGTGTTCTCGTTTGGCTTTAAGCACGGTATGCCCGTCGAGGCGGACATTATGATCGACGTTCGCTTCCTGCCCAATCCGTTCTACGATCCCGAGATGCGCACCATGACCGGTCTCGATAAGAAGGTCTCCGACTTTGTTCTGGACCATCCCAAGACCCAGGAGTTCTGGAAAGCTTGGACGCAGCTGCTCGATACGGTCATGCCCGGCTATATCGCGGAGGGCAAGCCACAGCTTTCTATTGCCATCGGCTGCACGGGCGGTCAACACCGCAGCGTTGCCATCGCCGAGGCCACGGCACGTTATTTGGAAGGTGCCCAATATCACGTGAGCATTTCCCACCGCGACCTGTCGCGCGCCAACACGAAAGCATAGGCCTGCATGTCGTTTACCGCCGAGGTGCGTGACGAGCTCGCGCGCTGCGAACCCGAATGTGAATACTGCGATTTGTCGACGCTTGCCGCCCTGACGCGTGTGAGCGGTACACTTTCGCTGGCCGGCTCCGGGCGGTATCGTTTGACGGTCGCGACCGAGACGGGCGCCGTCGCGCGCACGATGATCACACTGACGCATCGCATCCTTAAGCTCAAAACGGAATTCACCGTTCGTAAATCTGTATTACATAAGGTTCGAAACTACCTCATCACCTTGCCTGATCAGCCAGACCTGGATAAGGCTCTGGTGCTGCTGGGCATCCTCGACCGGAGGGGAGGACTTGTCGCCGGCGTGCCCCGGCATATCGTTGCCCGTCCTTGCTGCAGACTTGCCTATATCCGCGGCGCGCTCATCGCGGGCGGCTTCGTGGCCGATCCACGCGGCGATTTTCATTTGGAGATCGCGGTGCAGGGAGAGCAATATGCCAAGGGGCTTTGCGATCTGTTGGAACAGATTGGGGTCCATGCTCGTGTTAATGCCCGGCGGGGGTCATATGCCGTGTACATTAAGAGCGCCGAGGAGATCGAGCAGCTCCTAAAGCTGATCGGCGCCAAGCGCAGCGTTGCCGAGATCGAGGAAGCGCGCGCGGTCAAATTGGTTAAGAACGACGTAAACCGTCGCGTGAACGCCGAACTCGCCAACCAGACCAGAAGCGCCGGTGCCGCCCAACATCAGCTTGCGCTTATCGATGAGCTCGAGCAGCGTGGCCTTCGCGACACGCTTCCGGATGCCTTGGCGGTCTTTTGCGACCTGCGCGAGCGCTATCCCGATCTTTCGCTGCGTGATTTAGGGGAGATGGCTGACCCTCCCTTGTCGAAGTCTGCCCTCTACCATCGTGTTTTACGGCTTGAAAAGCTCATTGAAGCAAACAGGTAGGTTAAAGTATCGACTTATATACGGATTTAGCTGCTATTTTATTCTTTAAAGCGTTTTAACGCAAATTTGATTTTCAATTTCGAGCATTCTCGTGAAATTCAAGTCAAAAAAAAGGTATATTAGGCGAGTGGTTAGTTTGTGGGCCTCAACGGCAGGCGCTGTAGCTTGCGGGGGCCTTACGAAAGGAGACACAATGGCAGTAAAGGTTGCTATTAACGGCTTCGGTCGCATCGGTCGTCTGGCTTTCCGTCAGATGTTCGGTCATGAGGGCTCCGAGATCGTCGCTATCAACGACCTCACCTCTCCCGATATGCTCGCTTACCTGCTGAAGTACGACTCCACGCAGGGCAACTACGCTCGCGATCACGAGGTCGTTGCTGGCGAGGATTCCATCACCGTTGACGGCAAGGAGATCAAGATCTACAAGGAGGCCGACGCCAACAACCTGCCTTGGGGCGACCTCGACGTCGACGTCGTTCTCGAGTGCACCGGCTTCTACACCAGCAAGGCTAAGGCTCAGGCCCACATCAACGCTGGCGCCAAGAAGGTCGTCATCTCCGCTCCGGCCGGCAGCGATCTGCCCACCATCGTGTACAACGTCAACCATGAGACGCTGACCGCTGAGGACAACATCATCTCCGCTGCTTCCTGCACCACCAACTGCCTCGCCCCGATGGCCAAGGGTCTGAACGACTTCGCTCCCATCGTGTCCGGCATCATGACCACCATTCACGCCTGGACTGGCGACCAGATGCCGCTCGACGGCCCGCAGCGCAAGGGCAACAAGCGTCGTAGCCGCGCCTGCGCCGTCAACATCGTCCCCAACACCACCGGTGCTGCCAAGGCTATCGGCCTGGTTCTCCCCGAGCTCAACGGTAAGCTCATCGGTGCCGCCCAGCGCGTCCCGACGCCGACCGGCTCCATCACCAACCTCTACGCTGTCGTTGACAAGAAGGTCACCGTCGACGAGGTCAACGCTGCTATGAAGGCCTACGCTGCCACCATCTCCGAGACCTTCGGTTACAACGAGGACGACATCGTCTCCACCGACATCATCGGCGAGACCCACGGCTCCATCTTCGACGCCACTCAGACCATGTGCTCTGACCTCGGCAACGGCCAGACCCTCGTTCAGGTCACCTCTTGGTACGACAACGAGAACTCCTACACCTCTCAGATGGTCCGCACCATCAAGTACTTCGAGAAGTTCGTTGCTT